>CALGJN010000283.1:0-3244 GCA_937920185.1 uncultured Cellvibrionales bacterium
CGTAGACACGCCGCCGCGCGACATGGTCGGTGGCATTTCGCTTAGCGGCTTTTTTGTCGGCTTTGTGTTTTTCTTTTCTCGCCTCATCGAGCGCTTTAGCTTGGACTTTTTGCTCTGCTTCGTTGAGCGTCGCCAGCATCACCGACTCGCGCATATCATCGTATTGCTCGTTCAGACGAATTATTTCTAAAAAGCCCTTGGCGCCAGCGCCCGATTGCTTATCCCTCGCGGCGGCCAGCATCGCGATCACAGCGACAATCGACACTACCACGGTGATTAACTTAATGGCAAACAACCCATAATCGTAAAGAAACTCCACAATATACTCCCAATGACTGAACTAAAGTTACACGGCGAACGCCGACTGCCTAGCGCCTAAACTATACGGTTGATCTCAACCGCGAACTCGGTCTACAAAGCGTTGAATTAACAAACCCGACATGACTGTGGGCGGAGGTATGCTAGGCGGTAAGTTATCATATTGCCACCACTGTGCCTGAGAAATTTCTACGCCGTCAACCGTGATCTCCTCAGATGTTGCCTCGGCGAGAAACCCCAACATTAACTGACCCGGAAAAGGCCAGGATTGGCTGCCAACATATTCCGGATTACCAACGCTGACACCCACCTCCTCAAATACCTCTCGGGTCAGTGCATCTTCGGCGCTTTCGCCGGCTTCCAAAAAACCAGCAACTGCGCTGAATAGACCCTCAGGCCAACTCGCTTGGCGCGCCAATAGGCAGGAGTCTCCGCGGGTTACCACAACGATCACGCACGGCGAAATTCTTGGGTAATTATTTATTTCGCAGGCTTTACAGACTAGCGCATTTTCACTTTCGCTCGGCGCCGTAGGTTGTCCACAGCGGCCGCAATAACGGTGGTTATTTTGCCAGTCGAGTAATTGAACAGCACGACACGCCATGGCAAAGTGAGCGTCATCGCTGGCTATTAATAAACTGCGTAAATCGCTGCAATGAATACCCGCCAAGCTGGCGGCTTCTGGCATCAGCTCCCAGACCTCGCAATCGAGCCCCTGCCAATGACCAATTAGCATCTTCCTTAAACGGTAGTAGTGCAATCCCTCGATCTCAGAAAACGGCATTAAAAAGCTGCCATCGCGCACCACGATGGCGCGCCCTATCACCCCAATGACAATTTTATTGGGGCTTCCACTGGGTACTGATGTGGGGTAAAAACACTGATTAAAAATTCCTAATTCCAAAGAGCTATTCCTAAATTGAAAAGCGCCGATAAACGCTTGCAAATGCAAATACCTATAGCTAAAGTTATCGGCTGATAAGCTATAGTATCACGGCTCTTGACACTTTTTAGCATACCAATTCGACCTCAACCGCAATCAAAGGCGTCCCATGAACCCTACTCTCACGCAAGCGTTTAAACAGAACTTTCTCGGCGCATCACCGGACTGGTACCAGGCGACCATCGTCGCATTTTTGGTTATCAACCCTCTGGCACTCTACATCGTGGGCCCCTTTGCCACAGGATGGTTACTGATTGGCGAGTTTATCTTTACTCTCGCCATGGCGCTCAAGTGCTATCCATTGCAACCCGGTGGCCTGCTAGCGATCGAGGCGATCCTGCTCGGCTTAGCTTCCCCCGAGAGCGTCTATCTCGAGGCGGTGTCAAATTTTCAAGTCATCTTGCTGTTGATGTTCATGGTCGCTGGCATCTACTTCATGCGCGACATGTTATTGTTTGTCTTCACAAAAATTCTTCTCGGCGTGCAGTCAAAAACATTGCTATCGCTGCTATTTTGCTTCGCCGGCGCAGTGCTCTCTGCCTTTCTAGATGCGCTGACGGTGACCGCCGTGTTGATCACCATCGCGGTGGGATTTTTCAGTGTCTACCACAAGGTCGCATCAGGAAAGGATATTACATCCACAGGACATGACCACACTGTAGACACAGAAGTGACCGACGAGCACCGCGGTGATCTCGAGCAGTTCAGGGCGTTTTTACGCAACTTAATTATGCATGGCGCCGTCGGCACGGCTCTGGGCGGGGTCTGCACCCTAGTTGGCGAACCACAAAATTTGTTGATTGCCGAAAAAGCCGGGTGGGACTTTATGACTTTTTTCTGGACCATGGCCCCGGTCACCATGCCGGTACTGGTTTGCGGTTTAATTACCTGTCTCGTCATCGAAAAGACTGCAATCGTCGGCTATGGCGTGCAGTTGCCGAGCAATGTGCGTAACGTTTTGGTCGAATACAGCGAATACGAACAATCCCATCGTACCAACAACGACGTTGCCGCGCTGATCGTGCAGGGGATTGTCGCGGCAATTCTGGTATTTGCGTTGGCTTTCCACTGGGCGCCAGTCGGTCTGATTGGACTGATGATAATCGTCTTATTAACCGCCTTTAACGGCGTCATTGAAGAGCATAGAATCGGCCATGCTTTCGAGGAAGCATTGCCTTTTACCGCTCTGCTGGTGGTATTTTTCGCCATCGTTGCAGTGATTCACGAGCAACATCTGTTTTCTCCGGTCATAAGTTACGTGCTCGCCATGGACGAGCAAGTACAACCCGGAATGTTTTTCCTGGCGAATGGCATCTTGTCGATGATCAGCGACAATGTTTTTGTCGCCACGGTGTATATCAACGAAATTAAAGCAGTGCTGGATGCTGGAGAGATCAGCCGCGGCCAGTTTGACAAATTAGCCGTAGCAATCAACACCGGCACCAACCTACCCAGTGTCGCAACGCCCAATGGCCAAGCTGCTTTTCTATTTTTACTGACCTCCGCACTAGCTCCACTGATTGGCCTGTCGTACATGCGCATGGTGTTAATGGCTCTACCTTACACCATCGTCTTGACCATCGTTGGCCTGTGGGGTGTGGTATACATGATCTGATAGACCTAGTAACCCAAAGCATTACGCGTCAGCGATGAACCATAACGACGTCGATGCCGACACGCAGATAGCCGGGTAGGTCAAACGCCTCTATATGCGTTGCTTGATTGGCCAGAAGAATTAGACTTCTGGCTGTTAACAGCCAACACCGCGCTACAACGGCTGATAGTGATCGTCGTTGGGAGGTACCGCGCGCTCTGCATGAGCTAGTCGACTCAGTAATGAAACGTAGTCGCCATGCACGGCAGTAGCGATGCACGGTGGTAGTGGAGCACGGCAGTAATGATGAAAGGTACCAGTGTTAAAGGGCCGCAATGGTGCAAAGCGAGAGCGTGGCTAGACGCGATTGAATCGCCTCTCTTTGTGCT
>CALGJN010000284.1:0-3810 GCA_937920185.1 uncultured Cellvibrionales bacterium
ACGATATGGCGGACGACGTTGTGGGTATATTGGATGCGCTAAAGATCCGAGCTGCACACTTGGTGGGCATGTCAATGGGGGGAATGATCTGTCAGATAGCTGCCGGCCGCTATCCTCACCGGGTGTTGTCATTGACCTCGATGATGTCCAACACCGGTGTTGTGGGTAAGGGTAAATCAGCGCTTATGGTGTCTATTCAGATGCTTGCAAAACCTGCTAAAAATCAATCCTCATTAGATCACAGCGTCGAGACTCTGCAGATGATTGGCAGTCCGGGATATCCCGTTGCAGATTCAACGGTTCGAGCGATGCTGGCGGCTGAATATCGGCGATCAAGTCACCCTGCGGGCTATGTGCGACAAATGGCGGCGATTAATACCAGCGACAATCGTGTTGGCTGGTTGCGGTCATTGCGGATGCCGGTGCTGGTTATTCACGGTTTGCAGGATCGCCTAGTCTCTGTCGATGGCGGTATAGATACGGCTAAGCATGTCGCCAACGCGAACCTACAAATATTTCCTGGGATGGGGCATAACTTACCATCTGAGCTGTTGTCGACGTTTGCCGATTTGATCCTCGACAATGCTCGGGCAGTTCAAAGGTGACTAAACGTACAACGGTATCTCAAGAGATGCTTTTGGCTGCGAGAGCGTTGACTTGGGACGGCCATTGAGCTGGTGTTTATGGCGATAGAAAACCTACCCATAGCCATAGCCATAGCCATAGCCATAACCATCGCCATAGTTTACCATTTCCAATTCGCATAGCGCGCTAACTATAGGCTATGAGCGCAGCGGCGCATTGACGGCATACACTGCTTTTGCTAGTGTATACATATCTGAAATTAATGGATTTTATTCGCGATGAAATACCTCTAATGCCAAGCTTGAGCGCGCTGCGTATAAGACCCAAGGCCACCCTATTTATTGTCTCTGTCTGTGTCATCGTCAGTGGTATTAGTGGTTGGATTAGTTATTACCACGCGAGGGCCTCGCTGGAGGATTACACCTTTCGGCAACTGACGTCGATTCAGTCGGCTAAAACCAGTCAGGTCAGCGAATATTTTGCATTGATCGAAGCGCAGGTGAGATCGCTGGCGAAAAATCCAACCACCATTGCGGCGACCGCGGAATTCAAACGTGGTTTTTCCGAATTGTCGCGTCGATCGGATGAACGCGCATCGACGCCACCGTCGGTGGCGCGCAGCACGGATCTTAGCGCTTACTATAGCGACGATTTTTTACCCGCATTAAATGTTGGGCTTGGCACAAGCTTTGGCATTGAGAGCGTTTTTCCGGTGGCTGAAACCGCTCGTTATTTGCAGTACCACTACATCAGTAACAACCACTTTCCGCTGGGTGAAAAACACCAATTAGAGCATGCCGATGATCAAAGCCTTTACAGTCGAGTGCATGCTCAATTTCATGATGTTTTTAAAGAGTACCAAAATGAATTCGGTTATTACGATATTTTTCTTATCGATAACCGTACCGGTGACATCGTTTATTCGGTGTTCAAAGAGGTCGATTTTGCCACCAACTTGCGCAGTGGCCCGTTTCGAAAAAGTAATCTAGCCGACGCGTTTGACGCCGCCAATGAATTGACCACGGCGGGCGAGGTTGCATTTATCGATTTTGATTATTATCGACCGTCCTATGGCGCTCCAGCGGCCTTTGTCGCGACCTTGGTATACGACAATGAGGTGCCTATTGGCATCTTGGTCTTTCAGTTTCCGGTGGATAAACTCAACGCCATTATGACCGATGATGGCATGTGGCGCGAAGATGGGTTGGGTGAAACTGGTGAGACTTATCTAGTTGGCGATGATTTCTCCATGCGCAGCATCTCACGCTTCTTGATAGAAGATCGAGAGGGCTATTTCGACGCACTGCGAGATGTGGGTTACCCAGCAAAGATCATTGCACAGTTGGATTATTTCGATAGCTCTATTCTCTTACAAAATGTTCATACCCCCGCCGCAATGCATGCTCTTGAGGGTGGGCGAGATATCGCCATTATGGATGACTATCGGGGAGTTAGTGTTCTCAGTTCTTTTGGCCCAGTCGCGTTTGGCGATCAGCAGTGGGCATTGTTTGCTGATGTTGATGAGGCCGAAGCATTCGCCGCAGTCGACGCGTTGAATCGAATACTCTTACTTTCAGGATTGGCGCTAGCATTGGTTATGGCGGCGTTGTCGACTTTTGTGGCGCGCCGATTGGTCGAGCCGATCGTCGATTTAGCCGAGGCGGCTGAAGAGGTTGGCGAGGGTAATTTTGACGTTCAATTAGCGATTAATTCAACCGATGAAATGGGCGAATTAACCGCTAATTTTAATACTATGGTGTCAAGTCTGCGCGAGCAGCGAGAGGCGATCGAATTTAAAAATACCGAGAATACCAAACTGCTTCTCAACGTTTTACCACAACCGATCGCCGAGCGATTAAAGGATGGCGAGACCCAGATAGCGGATGCGTTCCCCAGTGCGAGTGTTGTCTTTACCGATTTGGTCGGCTTCACCAATTGGTCTCGAGGTCTTCCACCCATGGTGGTTCTAACCATGCTCGATGACTTGTTTGGATCGTTTGACGAGGTGGCGTCGGAGTTGGGTGTTGAGAAAATCAAAACGATTGGCGATGCGTACATGGCGGTCTGCGGATTGCCGGTTCCCAATGCTAAACACGCTGAAACTATGGCCCTGCTAGCGGGTCGAATTCTTGTTTGTCTCGAGGAATTTAACGCGCGTAACGGCACCCAGTTGAGGATGCGCGTCGGCTTGCACTGCGGCCCGGTGGTTGCTGGTGTCATCGGCACATCTAAATTTATCTACGACTTGTGGGGCGAGACCATCAATATGGCCAGTCGTATGGAGTCCACAGGACTGCCCGATGAAATCCAAATTTCAGAGGCCTTTTATGAAGCCCTCGATGGCAGTTATGAGGTAACTCCGCGCGGCGAAATTGAGGTCAAGGGCGTGGGTACGGTATCCACCTATTTGCTCGGTAAACGCGCGGTGCGCTCTACGGTTGACGAATAGCCGCAACCGACGACAAGCGCTGGTTTTAATCGCCTCGCCCGCTATTCGCGTCTGCATTGGCTGTCGGCAAAGGGCAAGGCGCAATGAGCAAAGGCGCAGTGGGCCAAGGGTAAAGTGGTTGCCCTGGCGGGCTGACAAATGGCCTGCAAAGTCAGATTGTCGAGGGATTGGTTGGCTTGTAACGGTGAGCTGAGCTTACGCCTTGGCGTACGGCATTGTGCAACCCCTCAGGCTTTGGGCTTAAAAAAGTTGAATGCCCTAGTTGTTTTGCACCGCGGTGAGCTACTGTTTGCATTATAGCGTGCTTGCCTAATGGCGAATGTCTGAGTCATTCAGACGCCCAGCGCACCGGCGCAGACGTCTGGATACCAAGCGCCACTGATAGCCAGTCGCACGGTGTTTATAGGGCGCGGTTTGGGTATTTGCCACGCTTGCCTTAGTTGGCGCTGTGTAGCTGCGCATTCAGTGCCACGGCGTTTTTATTGGCCAGGCATTCGACGGCGCCTGTGAGCGAATTTCGGCGCAACAACAGGTCATCCTTGCCGGCTAACTCTCGAGCTTTCCGTTTGGCGCCAGGTCTGCCATCGCCATCGACCATGGTGACTACGGTCCCGGCTGTAACGTACAGGCCGGCCTCGACGGTGCAGCGATCGCCGAGGGGAATACCCAGGCCTGAGTTGGCCCCCAGAAGGCATTCTTTGCCAAGGGAGATGACCATGCTACCGCCGCCAGAAAGTGTTCCCATAATCGATGCGCCACCGCCAATATCAGAGCCT
>CALGJN010000285.1:0-9448 GCA_937920185.1 uncultured Cellvibrionales bacterium
ATTAACGGCGCGCAGTGGTCCATCGCCTACCAGTGTGCAAAGAGTCTAAATTCATAATCAACGGATTAAAATAACCACATAGCTGATAAAAACACTTTTTTTAACCATAATCGCGGTTTTTCCGTGATTATATTGTGACGGTTTATAATGGTTTATATGCGCTCGAGAGCTTGAGTATTACCCACTGAGGCCGCTACAGTGGCGGCACAATGTTATTATATGATTCATACTTAGGATGCTATTTATCAACGACTTGATCATTAATTGGCTCGAAGCGCATCGGCATTTCGCCTGGGCGCTGGTGATGGGGCTTGCGTTTATGGAGGCCTGCCCGGGGATCGGACTGTTTGTCTCCGGCGCAGTGCTACTCGCTGTCTGCACCCTACTCTACGCCGAACAGTGGCTGAGTCTTTGGCTGTTGCTGCCACTGGCGTTTAGCGGCGCCTGCCTGTCGGATCATCTAGGCTTTTATCTCGGTCGCTGGCTCGGCGCCAAGTTTGAGCACAGCCGCTTTGCGCAAAAACGCGCCGAACAACTTAAGCGCGGCGAGGCGTTTATTCGCAAATACGGTGCCTACTCGGTGGTATTGGGGCGGCTGGTTCCGGCGGTGCGGAGCCTAGTGCCCTTGCTGGTGGGCGCCAGCGGCACGCGCCGAATGACCTTTACCCTACTCGATTTACTCGCCTGCGCCCTTTGGAGTTGTGGCCTGGGACTGCTAGTGGTTGGCCTCAACCAAATTTTTTAGCGCAATCAATAGCACTGACACCGCCGTCCCTTCCTGGCTGTGCGGATTCGGTTTACGACAGCAAATGTGCTTTGAACCGCGCACTATTTAGACCGCCACATCAAGCCAGCATGCCGCCACTTGGGTCGCAGCACGCGCATGACCTTGGCAGGGCCATCGACCGAGCGGCAAATGACCACCGGTTAACTATTTGCCAGCTATTTATCGGCTGTCGATCGGCTATTTACTGACTTTTTAATGACTACCCATGCACTGTGCAAGAGCGATACGCCATCAGTCCGTTGCCGGCAGAGCCGACCTGAGTAACGCGCCGGGTTAGTCACTGCCCGACACCCCATACGTTTATGGAGCGTGCGTTTATGGAGAGCAGATTTATCACGAGAGGGTTGATCGCCAAAGGGCCTATAAAAAGTGCGTTTATGGTAAGCCGATTGATAGACCATCCCTCAATCGGCGTGCAGCACTCGGTTAACCTGCTGGATAAAAGCCCCATCCTGACATTTTTCTGTGTGCGCCGGACAGTGGTTGCAACGCAGTAGCGCGGCAATATCGAGCAACGCCGGCTCGATCCAGTCGGTGCTGGATCGATAGGTCAAAATGCTGGTGGCAAAGGTCATAGTCGCGGTGTCGGTATTGCTGTCGATCATGCCATCGATACCGACATGCAGACCATCGACATAGATAAAATAGCCGACATCGCTGACCGCGAAGCCCATACCTCGCAGCACCCAGATATAAACGTCCATCTGCCGTTTGTAGGCGCCCTTCCAGTCGCCGTAGAGATTGGGCGGCTTGGGCTCCTTGGCCTGATTGGAGGTGGATTTAAAATCGACGATGTGCAACTCGCCGGTGTCGGCATTGATCAGTACATCGTCGAGACCGCCGCCAACCAGTATCTGTGTCGGTTGATGCACCCGATGAAAATAACCGGCCGCACCGAAATGCAGCGACGACACCCATTTATTGAGGTCTGGGTGGCTAAAAGGCATCAGGTGGCCCAAGCCGTTATCCGCCAATAGTGGGTGAGTTGCGCGTCCGCGATACTGATCGAAGTCGCGCTTAAGTAACCGGTCGGTATTGCTGTTGATGTTCCATGGCGGCATCGAGGGAAATTTCACGCCCTTGACTTTTTCTAGCCAAAAACACGCCGGACACTTGATGTACTTTTCGATCTTGCTGCGCGATAACTCGTACGGCGCCTGCTGATCGGGGTTGAACACACCGCGGTGTCTGGGCATCTATCTCTCCAACTGAAGGGTTACTCGCGCTTGGACTGGTTGCGGCTAACGACAGCGGCGTAGGCAAGTAACCTGATCGCCCAACCTAGACCGTTGGCGCCGGCTTAAACGTCTTTGGTTTTTCTAACGAGGGTGGTCTCGACGTTGCTGTCCTGCAATTGCGCTTCCAATTCGTCGAGCGATAGGTAATCGAGATCCCAGTGATTACAGATATCATTTCTGAATCGGGTGTGGTTCTTGTCGGTTGAATCCGACGCCTTTTTATTAAAGTACTTTAACAATCGTTCGCTAAGGCCCATGACGCACTCCTGGTTTAACCCCTAAACATTGATAGCGCGGACGTCATTATCCGAAATCCAGCGCTCTTATCTAACCGCCCTCATGCACTCAGCTGAGCTCTGCCACCAAAGGCACAAACACTCGCTACGTTCAGTTGCTTTAACCGCAGCCAACAAACCCTGATCTCGCTCGCCAAACCCAGAACCACAAAGCCAGAGCCATAAAGCCACAAGACCAATACGCGGGCTATGCCAGTATGGGTTCAAGGATAGGCCTAGTATGCAACCAATCCGCCTTGTCCGCAGCCAACATTAGCAAGCCCATCGCGCAGCGTCTACGTTCACTCAACCTACGCTGTGCACCCTGCGACAACCCTTGCCACTGTTATCCCATCCGCTGCAAACGCTCGCGCTATGATTTTAATGTTTTGGCTGCGTGCTGCCTATCGCGGTTGTTGCTAATATTGTTTTTTACTGCTCGATCTTTCCGTTTCTATACCCGCCTGTGCCAAGGGGTCGGCGTTCGACGGCGCAGTCAGCCAGATCGGTGACGACCAGGCACGTTCAGAGTGAGTGGGCCAGACTATTGCCGGGGGCTCACGTCCCAAGCGCAGAGCATCGTAGGTGCTCCAGCGACAGGTCGGAATCTCAAGCACTCGAACGTAATAAAACGCATCTAGCGCTGGGTTGTAGTCTGAGTCCGTCCATACCGCCGAAAGTTCGGCGGCACCGCGATCGCGCGCCGGTTGGCAATTGGACAGGTCAACCGGCGCGATCAATTCGTCACACCGCCCCTCGCCATTGGGCACTCGCCCATCGGAGCAGGCGACATCGACGATCTTTTCATAGCTTTGGCCATCGTCGATCCAGCCCTTGATCACCTGCAAACGATCCAGCGGTACGGTCATTGGATCCATTTCGGCGCGCGCCATAAATGTTGGTTGTGCACCTGCCGACACGCTCAACTGACCCCCCATGGGCACGCCCTGGGCATAGCCGCTGGCGATCCCGCGCGAGCTGTCGAGCATCTGCTTGGTATAGCCATCGCCAGCAAAAAATCGCAGCCGAATGCGACTGCCACTGGTGGCGTAGGCCTCGCGCTGCTGCATACTGTCAAACAACGCATCGCGGGTGTTCTCGACCGCCCATACCCCGGCCAACCCGCCGGGACTTCTCAGCATCGGCATACGGTTGGTGAGCTTCGGCGCTAATCGCTTGGCAGCGGGCGAGGTAAACAGCCCAACGGAGCCCCGATAGTCGTATTCTTCGGTGTCGCCTGGACTGCCATTGTGATTGTCGGTGGCACCGATAAAACCCTGCTGGAACGGATTGATGCCAATTTCTTGTTGCATTTTAAGACCGCTTTTGAGCCCATCTCGGGCCATCGACGTGGGGTGAATACAGCCCATCGATTCGCCCTCGGCGCAGACCGGGAAAAATTGTTCGAACGCGCATTCCTCGTCGGTGGTGTTGATGCCGATGGCGCACTCTGAATTGCCCTTGATCTGATAGAGTTCGATCAGCGGCTCATAGCGTGCCCGGCGTTGCCAGTCCTGGCGCTGATATGCGTCGCCATCGATGGTCTGAGGTCCATAGGCGAGCCCCCAGGTTTTATTTAAGTTGTGCGGAATGGTCAAAAATTCACAGTCGTCGGCACAATCATCTTCCAGCATCTGCCACAGAATCGGTGCGGTGCGGGCATCGAATGCCGAGTAGGCATAGGTACTGGTGTGCTGATTGCGAAAGATAACGTTGCGGTGATGCTTACCGGTGCCCGCCAGCGGCGGTGAATATTCATAGCCGGCAAAGGCGGTAAATACCCCGGGGCGATTGTATTGCTCGGCTTTGGCTTTGATCAGTTCCCACATCGGCCGACCGTGGTCTATCGCCTGCCGCGCGGTGCACTCCCCGTCGATCAATTCACACAAAAAATCCGGTATCTGCAGCGGCCGATCGACCCCCAAACTCATGGCAGTCATAAAAAACCCCAGCGAGGGATTGTCAAAACCCGCGCAAAACTCACTCACTGCGCGGGGTAAGTCGGTGCCGTTAAAGCACACGTCCATCATCCAAAAGGTCTCGGCGTGATCGGTGATTGCGACAAAGTCGAGCGGTCTGGATAACTGCAGCGCTTCGCCCGCCAGCGTGGTGAGCGATTCGCCGAGGGCAAAGGCGTACGCTTGATCGAGATCGTTGCGGTTGCCGAACAGGTAACTGTCAAACGACAGCGAACTGTGGACGTGTAAATCGCCAAAATAGAGGTTTTTATCGGCGTTGGGTGCCTGCAACTGTGCGCCGCGCGGTGTCGGCTGGAAAAATGCAGCTTCGTTCTGCGCCGCAGTCTCGGCGCTCAGCGCGGCGAGGTTTTCGTCGGTCAGGGCAATAAAGCCAGAGGTCGCCTGTCGGTATTTATAATAGGCTACGCCGCTAGCAACAACCACGATCAACAAAATGCTCAAGGTAATTTTTTTCATTGCGCTCCTTCTTATTTTAAATGCCAACGCGCTTATTTTAAACGCCAACGCCAAAAAACGCGCGGGCTCTGGGCGTATGTTTGATCGTGTTATATTGAGTCAATGATGTCGATAAGATAGCGCCATAATACTCTTGTAAGCCCTCAAAATGATAGCTGTGGGAGCCGCCGCCTGACACGCATCAGCGCTATTATTAGACGCCAAAGTGCAGCGCAGCATCGCTCGCCAGTGGTTGCTTAAACAGTTTCCGATCGGCGCGAAAGTCCTGCGGATTGACCCAGGGCGCGGTATCGCCCTGCCTTGGGAATAGGTGCATCACACGCTCGATATACCCCGCGGGAAAGCCATCGATCCAATCTCTACTGGGCATATCCAGCAATCCATCGGGTACCCTCGGCACCACGCTCGATGCACCGGTCGCAGACATATGGTTGAGGGTCCGACAGACCCACTCGGCGATCAAATCGGCTCGCAGCGTCCAGGACGCATTGACATAACCAAAGGTCGATACCATATTCGGCACATCCGACACCATCAAACCTTTGTAGGTCCAGCGCTTGGAAAAGTCGATCACGGCACCGTCGACAGAAAATTGTGCGCCGCCAAACACCACTAACTGCAGACCGGTCGCGGTGATCACAATATCGGCATCGAGGTGATCGCCGGATGCTAGCTGCACCCCTGTGGTGCTAAAACTATCGATTCGATCGGTGACCACGCTAGCTCGATCACCGCGCAGCGCGGCAAACAAATCGCCATCGGGAATCAGGCATAAGCGCTGATCCCACGGATTGTAGGCGGGGGTAAAGTGCCGGTCGACATCGTATCCATCGCCTAATTCACTGCGTACCTTAGCCAATAGCCCGCGTTTGATCCACTGCGGCGCGTACCTTGTGCTTTTATAGAGAACCTCTTGAAACAGGGTATTGCGCAGACGCGTCAAGCGATACGCCCAGTGTGGCGGCAACACCGCGCGTAAACCGTTGGCAAACCAGTCTTCGGAGGGGCGCGATATCACATAACCGGGCGAGCGCTGAAGCATCACCACCTGCGCTGCGCGCTTGGCCATCACTGGCAATAGGGTGACAGCGGTGGCCCCTGAACCAATGATCACTACCTTTTTATCGCTGTAGTCCAGATCCTCCGGCCAAAACTGCGGGTGCACGACCCGACCGCCGAAGCGCTGGATATTTGGCAATTGCGGATCGTGCGCCTGCTGATAGCTGTAATAGCCCGAGCACATGTACAAAAATTTGCAACTCAGCGTGCTGTCGTCGCCATCTTGCTGGGTAATTTGAAGCGTCCAACGCGAAGTCTGGCTGCACCAATCCGCAGCTACCAGCGTCTGACCAAAGCGCACCTGTCGATGAACGTCATATTGATCGGCTGTGTTTCGCACATACTCGAGTATCGATGCGCCATCGGCAATCGCCTTGGCACCCTCCCAGGGTTTAAAACTATAACCCAGAGTGTGCATATCGCTGTCCGAGCGAACCCCCGGATAACGAAAAAGATCCCAGGTACCACCAATGGCTTGCCGACTCTCCAATATCGCGTACTTTTGCTCTGGGCACTTTTCGGCGAGATGGCACGCTGCCCCGACGCCAGACAGTCCTGCACCCACGATAACAACGTCCAAATATTCTGGCTGCATAGACGCCAATGCCCCGAAACCTGCTCTGCGCGCCGACGCTGCATGGCGGCGGGCGAGTTGACAAAATTAAAACGCAAGACTACAGGCTGGATCGTGGCAGCGCAAATAACCCCGCACCGGCACCATCCGCAAAGCGGCCCCACGGGTGTTTGATCGATGCACAAATTGGCGATTTTATTTACCAACATATTAATGATTGTATAAACTGACAGTAGGTATAAAATCATTCAAACAAGGCTATTAGACAACAGCATTCTTTTTAACGCTGCGCTAATTAGTTGTTTATTTACTGTACTGTACAGCACAGTAAATTACAGTACTATGCGGCAGTAACGCCCGTCTGCCACAGCATTGAATGTGGCGAGGCATATAATTTAACCGATACATCAACTATTAATAGATCGAGATTGAATCGACGTATTATGACGGCTCATACACCATCATCCGGCGCCGCAGAGGTCACCGAACTGCACCTAGACGATCAAGGTCTGGTCGAGCTTGATTTATCGCCCTATCCGAAGCTGCAATTGCTCTACTGTGGTGGTAATCAACTAAGCGAATTGGATCTATCCCACACCCCCGAATTACACAAACTCTGGTGCCCTGACAATCTATTGACCGAACTCGACCTGTCGCATACGCCGAATTTATTTTTACTCGGCTGTGACAGCAACCAGATCTGCCAATTGGATTTGGTACATTTGGAGTATTTGGAATATTTGTTTTGCAAATACAACCAACTGAGCACGCTGAATTTAAGCCACAACCCGTTTATGCTCAACGTCGCCTGCGATCACAACCAACTGACCGAGTTAGATGTAACCTGTGCGCTAACGCTGGAAAATCTGTCCTGTAGCAACAACCAATTAACCTCATTGGATCTCACCAACAAACCCAAACTAGAGGGCCTGCTGTGCAGTGAAAACCAATTACAATCGATCGATCTGGCCAACAAACCCAACCTCGCGACGCTGTTGTGCCACGAAAACCAGTTGCGCGAGATCAATCTCCACAACAAAACTCAGATGCGCCAACTGGCCTGCAGCCACAACACCATCGGTCAGTTAAATTTGTCGAATATGCCGCTACTGCAGCATTTAGCTTGCAATAATAACCGTCTCGAGGGGTTAAATTTAACCAATAAGCCGATGTTGCTATCGCTGTATTGCCACGAGAATATGCTCACCGAATTGGATCTTGCCGACCTATCGAAACTGCAAGAACTCGCGTGCAGTCACAATCAACTGACCTCGTTAGATCTGTCGGCAACCCCCGAACTGGTCTCGCTTTACTGCCATAACAACCGCCTTTTGGCGCTCGACCTGTGCTCGACACCGCAGTTAAAAGAGCTTTCGTGCTCGAACAACTTTCTCTCCGAACTCGACCTCTCGAGCGCCAGCGATTTGCAAGACATCGATGTCTCGGGCAACCCCCTGGGCAGTCTCGATCTCTCGCAGACGGCGATTTCTAAACAGCTTCATTGACAGGCTCGAGATGGCGCTGCGCGCTCGCACTGCCAACGTCCATAATTAATTGCCGGCCATTGATCGCCATACAACCGCGCAGCCAAGGACGGATGTATTTGTCTGTGTGCTTTGCTAGACTCGGATCAAAATTTGGAGTCAGCATGGCGCGTCTATTTTTTACACAGCACTTTTCAATCGACTCAGCACCAAGTCACGGTCACCGCCGGCGTTATCGCCCCAGCAGTCAACCGGCGGCGGGTGGCCGACGATGACAGCTCACCGGCGATGCCTCTTAAACTGCGATCTCGGCGAGAGTTTTGGCGCTTGGCGCATGGGCATCGATGAACAGGTGATGCCATTTATCGATCAAGCAAGCATCGCCTGTGGTTTTCATGCTGGCGACCCGATGATCATCAACAAAACCTTGCTGCTGGCCCAACAGCACCGCGTTTCGGTTGGCGCGCATCCGAGCTATCCAGATATCGCAGGATTTGGACGGCGCTCGATGACCCTCCCAATCAGTGAATTAATCGCCATCATGCAGTACCAGATCGCCGCCCTCGACGGTATGGCCGCTAATCTCGGCATCCAGTTAGACTACGTTAAGCCCCACGGTGCGCTCTACAATGACATGATGATCGATGCGAGGATTCGCGCCGCTGCAATGCGCGCGGTCGCCGAACACCACCGACCCCTGGCCTTTATGATGCAGGCCACCGGCGATGCTGAAAGCCACAGATGCGAGGCCGATGCCGCTGGGCTTGAGGTGCTGTTTGAGGGCTTTGCCGATCGCTGCTACGACGACCACGGTCGACTGCTAGCTAGAAATCGAGAGGGTGCGGTGCACGGCCGCGATCAAATGCTCGCGCAAGTCACCCAGTTGATCGAGCACAACTCGGTGACTACCGCGAGCGGCCGTCGACTGGTGTTACAGATAGACTCGCTGTGCGTGCATGGCGATAATTTAGCCGCGGTCGAGGCAATCGCCGACATTCGACGCCTGATCGAGCCATGAGTCAACCGCCCGATCAGCCAATAAATCCGCTACGGCACAGGCTTGAAATCGCCGGTGAGAACTCCTTGATTGTCTACTTCGGCGACCAACCAAGCGCCGCGATCAGCGCAGAAATCGCCGCCATCGCCAGCGACTTAAAAGCCACACTCGGCGAACTATTAATCGATTCGGTACCGTCCTACGCCTCGCTGTTGTTGATTTATGACGGGCTGCTCACCGATCACTTTGCTATCCGCCGCGCGGTGCGCGTCTCGATCGAGCGCTGGCCGCATAAAACGCCCGAGTCGTGCAGTCAATTACTAATATTACCGGTATATTACAGCGTAGAATCTGGCCCCGACCTAGAGGCCCTTGCCGCGCTCGCGAAACTGGCACCAGAGCAGGTTATCGCACTGCATCAACAGACCGAATACCGCGTTTATGCGATTGGCTTTGCACCCGGTTTTGCCTATCTGGGGGAGGTTGATGAACGCATCGCCGCACCGCGCAAGGCAACTCCGCGTCTGCGCGTACCGGCGGGAGCGGTGGCCATTGCCAACCGCCAAACCGCGGTCTACCCATCGACATCACCGGGGGGC
>CALGJN010000286.1:0-2230 GCA_937920185.1 uncultured Cellvibrionales bacterium
TAACTACATCGCGCGCGGTCGGGTGCTGGGCGTCACCCTCAGCTACCAGTTTTAAGCGCAGCAATCTTAACGTCTGGATGCTGGGATACTGGATGCTTATAATAGCGCCATAGTTGCGCGCTGCTCTAGCAATGGGCGCTGTGAACACCCAGTATGGCCGGCATCGCAATGCTTAAAAGCGCTGGCAACCAAAATACCGGCGCCACGGCCTAGTTCACTGCCGGCAGCCAGCTCTAGGCAGGCGCTTGGTAAGGGTCGTGAGCGGTAGACGCGACCAAGGCGCTAGTCGATGCCGCCCATGCACAGATACTTGATGTCGAGGTAGTCGTGAAGGCCATATTTGGAGCCCTCGCGGCCACTGCCCGACTCTTTAATACCGCCGAAAGGTGCCATTTCGTTGGAAATAATTGTTTCATTGATACCGACAATGCCAAATTCTAGCGCCTCGGCAACGCGCCATACGCGGCCGATATCCCGCGAGTAAAAATACGCTGCCAAGCCAAATTCGGTATCGTTGGCCATGGCAATCACCTCGACCTCGCTGTCGAAGCGAAAGATCGGCGCGACCGGGCCAAAAATTTCCTCGGAAAACACCCGCATATCCCGCGTAACATTGGTCAAAATGGTCGGCTCGACGAAACTGCCGCCCAGCGCACTGCGCCGGCCCCCAAGAGCAACATGGGCACCTTTGGCGACCGCGTCGTCGATCAGGCCGCAGACCCCATCGGCGGCTCGCCCATCGATCAATGGCCCGACACTCACCTCGGGATCGCTGCCATCACCGACTTTTAATGCCGCAACCGCAGCGGTAAATTTGGCCACGAACTCATCGAAAACCCCAGAGTGCACCAATAATCTGTTGGCGCACACGCAGGTCTGCCCGGCATTGCGGTATTTGGAGACCAATGCGCCCTGCACCGCGGCATCTAGATCGGCGTCATCAAAAACGATAAATGGCGCGTTGCCGCCGAGCTCCATCGAGGTGCGCTTGACGGTTTGCGCGCACTCGGCAATCAGTTGCTTACCGACCGGTGTCGAACCGGTAAAAGTGACCTTGCGAACCAGCGGGTTAGAGGTCATCTCGGCACCGATGGCGGCGGTGTGGCCAGTCACGATATTGATCAATCCAGGCGGGAAACCGGCACGCTCAGCCAGTTCAACAATCGCCAGAGCCGACAGTGGCGTGTTGTTTGCCGGCTTGCAGACCACCGAACAACCGGCGGCAATCGCCGGAGCAATTTTGCGCGTGAGCATCGCGTTGGGGAAATTCCAAGGCGTGATACAGGCGACCACCCCAACCGGCTGTTTGATCACCACCAGACGTTTATCGCTCGACGGTTGGGCAATGGTATCGCCGTACACACGCTTTGATTCCTCGCTAAACCACTCGACATAGTTGGCCCCATAGAGCACTTCGCCGAGCGCTTCGGCGAGCGGTTTGCCCTGCTCGGCGGTGAGCAGCGTGGCGAGATCCTGTTGATGTTGCAGCATCAGGTTGTACCAGTTGCGCAACAGCGTCGCGCGATGCTTGACCGTGGTCATCGCCCAGTCGCGCTGGGCGCGATGCGCAGCCTCGATCATACGGCGGGTTTCAGTCGCGGCGGCGCAGGCTACGTTGCCGATCACCGCGCCGGTGGCCGGGTTGGTCACCGCCAAGGTCTCACCGCTGTCGGCATCCACCCAGACGCCGTCGCTATAGGCTTGAGTTTTAATCAACGTCGGATCTTGGAGGCATACTGTCATCGCGTCACCTTTTATAGTTTGTGATAAATTGTAGTTTGGGGAAATCTTAGTTTATGGTAAACCGTGGCTTATGGTAAATCGTGGTAAGTGTTAACTAATGCTTGGTGTTAACTAATGCTTGGTATTAAACAGCGCTTGGGCATAGAGAATGGCTGGTCGGAAACAACCCAACTCATCGCGGGCTGGACAACGGTGCCAGCGCACACCCTGCAAGGCCTCTGGCGGCGTTTTTTAAGCGTGCGCTTTAGTTGCGACCTTTAGCCGTGTTCTTTCGTTGTGTTCTTTCGTTGCGCTCTTTAGCCCTGTTCTTTCGCTGCGTTCTTTCGCCGTGCTCTTTCGTTGTGTTCTCTAACCGTGTTCTTTCGCTGTGTTCTTTAGCCGTGACATCTGGTTGCGCGCTCTCATCGAGGTGTTTAATCGCGCTGTTGAGTTATGCTGTCTAGTCGTGCTGTTTAGTCGCGCTGTTTAGTCGTGCTGTTTAGTTGTG
>CALGJN010000287.1:0-27219 GCA_937920185.1 uncultured Cellvibrionales bacterium
TCGTTCGAGGTTGAGGCGGTTATCAGTTCGCACCCATCGGTGCTTGAATCCTGCGTTGTTGGTGTGCCATCGGATGTTGGTGAAGAGGACGTCAAGGCGGTCGTTATCATGCAAGACGGCCAGCAGGTCAGTGAGGCCGAATTGATCGAGTGGTGTGAGCCGCGCATGGCGTATTTTGCCATTCCGCGTTACATCGCCTTCCGCGACAGTCTCCCCAAAACGCCAAGTGAGCGAGTTGAAAAATACAAGCTCAAGGTTGAAGGTGTTACCGAAGACTGCTGGGATCGCGAAGATTCGGGAATCGTGCTCAAGCGATAACCCGTCGAGTCGGGCGCGGTGCTTGGCACCGCGCCCGATCGTCTCGGCGAGCAAAAGCCCCGGGGCAGCCATAGATCGAAGCGTTCTTGGAGCGTTTGAACACAGCCCGGGTTTGCTGACGCCAGCGGCGATTGACATAACACATGACCATATAATGAATAGCGCCCGCTTATCGCTCAAGACGAGTTGCCGATAACCGGCCTTATATTTAACTATGCAACAGCAAAGGAAATTAGTATGTCTCAGATGCTCGAGGGAAAATCCATTATCGTCACCGGTGCAGGCCGTGGTATCGGCCGCGCAATAGCGATTATGCTGGCCGATGCTGGAGCCAACGTGGTGGTCAATGATCTCGGCGTCAGTGCGCAGGGAGAAGGTGCCGACTCGAGTCCAGCGGCACAGGTCGTCGATGAAATCACTGCCGCCGGCGGCAACGCCATCGCCAACTATAGTAGTGTCGCCGAGAGCGAGGCTGCTGAGGGCATTGTACAATCTTGCATCGATACCTTTGGTAGCGTCGATGGCGTGGTCAACAATGCTGGCATTTTAAGAGACTCCATTTTTCACAAAATGTCCGAGGATCAATTTGATCTGGTGATCAAAGTACACCTCAAGGGCTCTTTTAACATGAGCCGCGCCTGCGCGCCGCATTTCCGCGCACAACAAAGCGGCAACTTTGTACACATGACTTCGACTTCAGCGTTGATCGGTAATCTTGCTCAGGCAAACTACATGGCCGCTAAATTGGGCGTAGTCGGGCTGTCCAAAAGTATCGCTCTGGACATGTCGCGCTACAACGTGCGCTCCAATTGCATTTCGCCTTTTGCCTGGAGTCGATTGATAGGCACCCTGCCTTCAGACACTGAAGAGCAGCAAGCGCGCTTGGAAAAAGTCAAGCAAATGACGCCAGAAAAAATCGCCCCCTTAGCGACCGCCCTGTTTAGCGACGCGGCGTCCGATGTGTCCGGGCAGGTATTTGCGGTGCGCAATAACGAAATATTTTTGATGAGCCAACCGCGGCCGGTGCGCTCGGTGCACACCGCGGAAGGCTGGACTCCAGAGACCGTCAGCGCGCAAGTCTTCGACGCCTTTAAAGCGTCGATGTATGACCTCGACGTTACCGCCGATGTATTCACCTGGGACCCGGTGTAAGCCATGCTAAAATGGGGGCTCTGCAATGGGACTTGATTATCAAACGATTCTCAACTGGCGGTTCGACGACGTCGAACAAAGCTACACAGAAAAGGACAGCATACTCTACGCCTTGGGGCTCGGGCTGGGTAACAACCCCACCGACCCAGAGCAGATAAAGTACCTGTACGAAAAGCAATTGCAGAGCTTTCCGACCATGGCTGTGACGCTGGGCTATCCCGGCGCGTGGCTAGCCAACCCGAAAACCGGCATCGACATGGTCAAAGTGCTCCACGGCGAACAGCATCTGGAAATTCACCGTGATCTTCCCTCTCACGGCACCGTGGTTGGGCAGACCAAAGTACTCGACATCCTCGACAAAGGGGCCGGTAAAGGCGCCTTGATCTTCACCCAGCGGCAACTCTATGACAAGGCCTCCGGAGATTTGCTAAACACCCAAAAGGCGGTGGTCTTCGCGCGCGGCAACGGCGGCTTTGAACGCCCGCCGCAAATCGCTCCGGCAGCGCCTCCCAGCATTCCTGAACGCGCCGCCGACAGCCACCAAGATATTCAAATAGCACCCAATGCGGCCTTGCTGTACCGTCTTAGCGGCGACTATAACCCGCTACATGCAGATCCAAAAATTGCTGCAAAAGCCGGCTTTCAGAGCCCTATTTTGCATGGCTTAGCAACGTTCGGAATCGCCGCAAGAGCGGTTTTAGACGCCTGTGCCACGCATCCAGGTTCACGCCTTACGCGCTTCAATGTGCGTTTTTCAGCGCCCGTTTACCCCGGTGAAACGCTGCGCACAGAGATCTGGCGAAGCGGTGAAGACGTGATATTTCGCTGCAAAGTCGTCGAGCGCGACCAGACCGTGCTAAACAATGGCGCAGCGCGAATAGTCCGATGACCGCGCCCTCGATACCATTACTTAACGCCCTTTCGAGCACCGGCCCACAGCCCGGCGCAATCGGTCGATTCGGCGAAGTGGGTCGGCGATGAATACTCAGCAACAACGTGAGGCGTGGTTAGCCCAGACCTGCGAGCCGATCCTCGAGCCGGAGTTGCAGATCTGCGACGCCCACCACCACCTCTGGGAGTACCCGGACAATCGCTACTTGATGGACGAGGCACTGGCTGATTTTAGCGCCGGCCACCGCGTGGTGAAAACCGTTTATGTCGAGTGTATGCAGCACTATTGGACCGGCGGGGCGGTTGAATTGCGCGCGGTTGGCGAGACCGAACACATCGATGCATTGTCCCGCTCGACCCAGCAGGCGGGTGAGCCATGTGGCGTCGCGGCGGGGATTGTCGGCTTTGCCGACCTACGGCTTGGCGAAGATGTCTTGCCGTCACTAAAAATGCACTGCCAAAGCAGCACAAGATTTCGCGGTATTCGCTACACGACCGCCTGCCACAGCAGCGACAAAATTCGTAACTCACATACCAATCCACCGCCGCAGTTGCTGGCTGATCGAAAATTTCTCGACGGCTTTGCGGCGCTCGAAGCACTCAACTTAAGCTTTGATGCGTGGCTTTACCACACCCAGCTGGACGAGCTGGTGACGCTGGCAAAGACCTTTCCAAACATTAAAATCATCCTCAATCATGTCGGTGGTCCACTGGGGCTTGGGCCCTATCGGGGTTGCAGAGCCGAAGTCTTCGAAGCCTGGCGCACCAGCCTTGCTGCCATTGCCAATTGCGACAATGTGTTCGTTAAGCTCGGTGGGCTAAATATGTCGATCGCTGGTTTCGACTGGCAAAAACAACCAGCACCGCCGACGTCGATAGATCTTGCAGAGGCTATAACACCGTATTTTAATACCTGCATCGAATTATTTGGTGCACAGCGCTGTATGCTCGAGAGTAACTTTCCAGTCGATCGCGTGGCTGGATCTTACGCCGTACTGTGGAATGCGTACAAACGCGCAACGGCAAAACACACGGATGCTGAGCGCGCATCTCTTTTTTATCAAACGGCGGTTGATGTTTACCGCTTGGACAACCTTTAAGGCGAACACTATGTCTGACAACAAACCTGTAATAGCAATTTTAGGCGGTACCGGCGATCTGGGTACCGGTTTGGCCCGCTGCTGGGCCGAGGCCGGATACTCGGTAATCATCGGCTCACGGACCGCAGAAAAAGCCGAGACGGCGGTTGCCGCTATGCAAAGCATGCTGGCGGAGCGCGGTGTAGCCGAGATGAATCTGCGTGCGGCTGAAAACCTCGCGGCTGCCGAAAGCGCCGATATAGTCGCGATCACCGTGCCTTTCAGTCACCACCAAAGCACTCTGGAACAGGTTGCTCCTGCCTTGCAAGACAAAATTTTGATCGATGTCACCGTACCGTTGGTACCGCCCAAAGTAGCCCGCGTGCAACTTCCAGAGGGCGGCTCTGCCGGACAGCGAGCGCAAGAGTTGCTCGGCGACGGCGTCCGAGTGGTCTCGGCATTCCAAAATGTTGCCGCCCACCACCTGCAAAAAGGCACCAATGCCGGTTGCGACGTGCTGGTTAGCGGCAACAATCGAGACGCGCGTGCGCAGGTCATCACTCTGGTCGAGGCCTGCGACATGCGCGGCTATCACGCGGGTTCAATCGCCAATGCCGCAGCCGCGGAAGCCTTGACATCGGTGCTGATCTTTATCAACAAACAGTACAAGTGTCACGCCGGCATAGCGCTCACTGGACTGGGTGAATAGTAGCTTGATGTCAGGCTTAGAGAGGTAATCGAGCGTTGACTCGATCGACCACAGAAATGCGTTTAATCGCGCTGCCGGAGTTTCCTTTGGTGGAACCCGGCGACGATCTCGCCGCGCTAATCCAGGCGTCACTGGCGCGCGGGTCGCTGTTCCTTGAGAATGGCGATTTGTTGGTGATTGCGCAAAAAGTGGTGTCGAAAGCCGAAGACCGCTACGTCTATCTCAATCGAGTGGAGGTCGGTGACCGCGCGGAACAACTCGCGCTTGAGGTCGATAAAGATCCGCGTTTGGTACAGGTCATACTCGATCAATCGAATGTTGTGGTAGCTCATCGCCAGGGCGTTTTGATCGTTGAGCATCAGCTCGGGTATGTCCATGCCAACGCCGGAATAGATCAGTCCAACATCACCAGCGACGAGAAAAACCCGCGCGTCTTGCTGCTTCCAGAAAACCCTGATGCAAGCGCCGACGAACTCGTTCGCAAACTAAAAACTAGCCCAGATCAACAGTTATCTGTCATCATCAACGACAGCGCCGGGCGCGCTTGGCGAAATGGATCAGCGGGTTTCGCCATCGGCACCAGTGGCTTGGTGGCGTTGCAAGATATGATTGGGGATCGCGACTTATTTGGCCGCGAGATGCAAGTCACCGAAGTTGCGATTGCCGACGAGCTAGCAGCGGCAGCGTCCTTTTTGATGGGTCAGGCAGGGGAGTCGGCACCAGTGGTTCTAGTAAAAGGTGCCAATTTAACACCCTCATCCGAGGGCTCCGGTGCGTTAATTCGCGCGCGCGACCGAGATCTATTTCGTTAGGGGGAGTGAAGTGGTCGAATTTAACAGTGATCGACATATCCTCGCCCTATCGGGAGGGGTCGGAGGCTCTAAGCTAGCGCTTGGGTTAAGCCATTGCTTGACCCCACAACAGCTATCGGTGGTGGTTAATACCGCCGATGATTTCGAACATCTGGGCCTGCATATCAGCCCCGACCTAGACACCCTGATGTACACGCTGTGCGGTCTAAACGATACCTCCCGCGGCTGGGGCCTAGCAGATGAATCGTGGGCTGCGCTGGATGCACTGGCGCGACTCGGAGAACCGACGTGGTTTCAACTTGGCGATCGCGACCTAGCGACCCACCTGGCAAGAAGCCATCAGCTGAAGAGCGGCTCAACGCTCTCCGCAGTGACCGCCAAACTCTGCGCCAGCCTCGGCATCGCGCACCCTATTCTACCGATGACCGACGACACCGTCAGAAGCTTTATCGACACCGCCAGTGGCATGCTATCTTTTCAAGAGTATTTCGTCGCCCAGCGGTGCGCGCCGGAAACCCGCGGGATTCAACTGCAGGGAATTGAATCCGCTCGCCCACAAATAGGTTTTCAACAACTGTTACGCTCGCCCGACTTAGGGGCTATTGTTATAGGCCCATCCAACCCCTTTGTCAGCATCGACCCCATTATCAAGCTTGCCGGCATCGCTCAGCAGATGCGCACAAGTGTTGCGCCGGTAGTCGCCGTATCGCCCATCATCGATGGCGATGCGGTCAAGGGACCCGCCGCAAAAATGATGGCAGAATTGGGCATGCCAGTGACTGCTGCGTCGGTGGCGGCCTATTACGGCGACCTGCTCGACGGCTTTGTTATCGACCAGAAAGATGCCGCGCATGCACAGCCCCTGCGCGACACTGGGCTGGCGGTGCTGGTGGTGCCGACCATGATGCAGACTCTGGAGGATCGCCGCACACTGGCCCGCCAGGTGGTAGACTTTAGCCTGTCGCTATCGAAGCGCTTCGACCGCGCCCAAGCGGGTGCCATCTGATGTGGGCGCTACTTCCGATCAAAACGCTGGCTGCGGCAAAACAGCGGCTGTCGCATCTGCTCAATGCATCCGAGCGCCAAGGGCTGTTTACTGCCATGCTTCACGATGTCCTAGCGGTACTGTCCCGCCAATCGGAAGTCGAGGGTATCGTTTTGGTCTCCGACGATCCCGTGGTTGCCGATCTGGCGCGCCAATACAGGTGCGAATGGATGCCCGAGACGCCACTAGATGCGCAAGGTTTAAACGCGGTAGTGCAGGCGGCGGTGTCGGCGCTCGCGCAGCGCGATATTGACAATATTATGGTTGTCCACGGCGACCTGCCAATGTTGTCCAACGAGGCGCTCAGTCTATTGATAGCCCACCATCGACGCACTGGCAACAAGAGATTGACCCTGGCCCCAGATCGGCATCGCCAGGGCAGCAACTGCCTGCTGGCAACACCGGCTTCAGCGTTCAAATTTCACTATGGTGCAGACAGTTGCAACCAGCACTTGCAACAGGCGGCGAAGAGCGAATTCGACGCAAAAGTGGTGCTAAATACTGCCACTGGCTGCGACATTGACTATCCAGAGGATCTGGTTTACCTACTCGAGCACGCGCATGAGCAGGTTGCACAAAACACCATTAATTACCTCAATGAACAAGGGATTGCCACGCGCCTGGATGCCGGCGTAAGCAACCTAACACCACTGCAAGGCCGCCAATATGAACGGGTTAGTTAATACATCTACAGTCGCCGCCGATAGCATTGCCAACCTAATGGCCAGCGATCAGTTGCCCAGTGAACGCCAATCGCTGGCGTTAGCGGATTGTGACGATACTGCGCAACTGATGGGACTCGCCACCGAGATTCGCGATCGGGGCTTTAGAAATGTGGTCACCTACTCTCGAAAAGTGTTTATACCACTGACGCACCTGTGTCGAGATGTCTGCCACTACTGTACCTTTGCGCGCACACCAAAGAAAATTACGACGCCCTATATGGCGATCGACGAGGTTATCGAGATCGTCAGCAAAGCCCAGAAAATGGGCTGTAAAGAAGCATTGTTCACGCTCGGAGAGAAACCTGAACTGCGCTATAGAGCGGCGCGAGAAGCGCTGGTGGAGCTCGGTTGTAAAACCACGCTCGAATACGTTGCCATGGTCGCCGAGCGGGTCTTCAAAGAGACCGGCGTTTTGCCGCACATCAATGCCGGTTGCATGGATGCGGAAGAACTGGCAATGCTCAGACCGGTGTCGGCATCGATGGGGATTATGCTCGAATCCTCTTCCCAGCGACTGTGCCAAAAAGGCATGCCCCACTTCGGCTCGCCGGACAAAGACCCGGAACTGCGACTGCAGACCATGCGCTTGGCCGGAGAAGCCAGTGTACCCTTTACCAGCGGCATCCTCATAGGCATAGGTGAAACCCGCCAGGAGCGTATCGAGTCGCTGTTGGCACTGCGCGCTATACACCAGCAATACGGCAATATTCAAGAGATCATAATACAAAATTTCCGCGCCAAAGAGGGCACCAAGATGGCCCAGGCGCCGGAGCCAGACCTCGACGATTTACTCTGGACGATCGCCGTGGCGCGGTTGATATTTGGTGCCGAGATGAGTATCCAAGCGCCGCCAAATCTGTCGCCCGGCGTGCTGCCCTTATTGGTCGCAGCCGGCATCAACGATTGGGGAGGGGTGTCGCCGGTGACACCGGACTACGTCAATCCCGAAGCGCCTTGGCCACACGTCGAAAGACTTGCACGCGAGACCGCGGCCGCCGGAAAACTATTGCAGCAACGACTAACTATTTACCCGGCCTATGCGCGCAAAGTCGGCCGCTGGCTGGATCCCGCGCTGCGCACCAGTGTTTTACAAATGATTGACGCCGAGGGCTTTCCGCGCACCGATGATTGGATATCCGGGCAGAGCGAAGAAGTACCCCAGGCGTTGCTTGAGCCCTGCACCGAGAATATATCTGGCCATACCATCGATGCCAACTTGACCGACATCGTTGCCCGTGCGGGCCGCGGTGAAGAGCTCTCTGAAGATGATATTGTGCGACTATTTCAGGCCCGCGGTGCAGAATTTTCTTACGTTTGCCAGCAGGCGGATGCACTGCGCGAAAAAGTCAACGGCAATACCGTGGCCTACGTGGTAACGCGCAACATCAATTACACCAACGTGTGCTACTTTAAATGCCAGTTCTGCGCATTCTCCAAAGGTAAGTTAAGCGAAAATTTGCGCGGTAAGCCCTATGACTTAGCGGCTGAAGAGATTACCCGCAGAGCCGCCGAAGCCTGGCAGCGAGGGGCCACCGAGGTATGCCTGCAGGGGGGTATCCACCCTAGTTATACCGGCCAAAAATATCTCGATGTACTAGCGGCAATAAGACGCGGTGCACCCGATATCCATATTCACGCGTTCTCACCACTCGAGGTGTGGCAAGGCGCTGCGACCCTGGGTATCAGCGTCGAGGAATTCCTCGGACAATTAAAGGAAGCCGGCCTAAGCAGCCTTCCGGGTACCGCTGCCGAAGTGCTCGATGACGAGGTCAGAGCGCTACTGTGTCCAGATAAAATTAACACGGCGCAATGGCTAGAAGTGATTGAGACGGCACATAAATTGGGCTTGCGTACGACCGCGACAATTATGTTTGGCCACGTTGACGGCCTGCAGCACTGGGCGCGACATCTGCGGCGCGTTCGCGAGGTACAAACCCGCACCGGCGGTTTTACCGAGTTTGTACCGCTACCCTTTGTGCCGGTAGAGGCGCCCATGTATTTAAAAGGACGCAGTCGCAAGGGTCCGACATTCAGAGAATCTATCCTGATGCACGCAGTGGCAAGATTAGTATTTAATCAACAGGTCGACAATATCCAGACATCCTGGGTCAAGCTTGGCGAAATGGGTACCAGTGCCTGCCTACAATCAGGGGCGAATGACCTGGGAGGTACGCTGATGAATGAAACCATCACGCGCGCCGCTGGCGCGACCCATGGCCAGGAAAAAAGACCGCAAACGCTGGAAAATATCATTCAGCGCGCAGGACGCTTATCAAGGCAGCGCACGACGCTCTACCAAGATGCACCATCGACGCGCACGGTGGATTCTTACAATGCCATCAATCTGGTTGAGATCGTCAACTCAAAAGTCGTCAAACAACCTCGACAAAAAGCAGCTCGCGCGCCACTAGTCAAAATGCAGATTGACAAACACGCAGCGCAACCGGAAACTCAGACGCTAGTAAAATAAGCCAAATTGGATGTTGATCGCCGGCTGGCAAAGAATAAATAAATAAATAAACTAATAAATAGACTAATAAATAAAAAGGGGCATAAGGGATGAGGGACTATCGATTGTTACATCAACTATTCGTAGTGGTTGTAATCGCCATGCTAGCGGCTGGCTGCAATCCGTCCAACAACGGGGCATTGCAAGCACCAGAGGGCCATCTGCAAGCTGATAAAGACGCCATAACGCAACTCTATAATGTCTGGAAAACAGCCGTCGAAAATGGCGATCGTGGGGGCTATGTGAACGTGCTCGACGAACAGGTAACAATGATAGCCCCGGGAGCTGCCGATATTGTTGGGCGGGACGCGTACGCCAAGTTCTTAATCCCTGTTTTTCAACACGCCGAATATCGAATTGAGACCTTAGGCGAGATACAAATAGACCTGCTGGGCGACTACGCCTTGGTGCGCTATGACTATATCGTGCATGTCAGTATGGCAGAGGGGGTGGCCAAGATTACCGACGATCAGGCGGCGCTAGACCAGTTGGTCAACAAAGCAAAATACCTGGACGTGTTGAAACGTCAGGATAGCGGCGAATGGAAGGTCTACAGGCATATGTGGAATGAAGGTCCACAAGACCCTCCTGAAGTGCAGGTTGAGGGGTGAGATGAGCATGAAATGGATTTCTCTCGCCACTATTCTGGCCACTTTAAGCGGGCTGTGCTGGCCTGCCGTGGAGGCTGGTAAAAGCCCGGCTGAGGCGACTGACATCGGTGCAGCCCTCTATCAACAGCGCTGCGCCGGCTGCCATGATGGCCCGGTTGCGCGCGCGCCGCACAAAATCGTCTTCCCGATGCTCGGCCCAGAGTACATCCTTGATGCCCTCAACAATGGCATCATGCAAGCGCAGGCGAGCGGCCTCTCCGAACAGCAAAAAATCGCCCTAGCCGAGCATCTTGGCGACCGCGCACTGACCTCCCAAAAGACTGCCGCCACCCATTACTGCGCCAATAGTCAGCCCGCCATATCGGCAAGTGGCTCGTCCAACACCGTTTTAAGCTGGGGTATGGGACCCACCAATAGCCGCGCGATCGATGCCAAGACAGCGCGTTTAAAGGCCACCGATGTCAGCAAGCTAAAGCTAAAGTGGGCGTTCGCTTATCCCGGTGCAACGCGCGCCAGATCACAGCCGATTGTCAGTCGTGGTGAGGTATTTGTCGGCAGCCAAAACGGCACTGTATTCGCGCTCGACCTCGACAATGGCTGCGCCCACTGGACATTTTCTGCCGACAGCGAAGTTCGCCATGCACTGTCGCTCAGCCAAGCCACTGAGGGCACGCCAGAACGATTGTATTTTGGCGACTTTGACGGCGCTGTCTATGCCATAGATCGTGCCAGCGGTAAGCTGGTATGGAAGAGCGCGGTCAACGACCATCCAGACACCACCATTACCGGCAGCCCTAAATTGCACGGCGACACGCTCTACGTCCCCCTATCGTCCAGAGAATGGGCATCGGCGGCCAATCCGGCTTATCCATGCTGTACGTTTCGTGGCGGTGTAGTAGCGCTCAATGTTACCGATGGCAGCCGCCGATGGGTCGCCTACAGCGTCGACAAACCACAGCCGACTGGCAGCAAGAATACCCTCGGATTCAACCTGATGGCGCCGTCGGGCGCGCCGGTGTGGAATAGCCCGACAATCGATGTCGAGCGCAATCGGCTTTACGTAGGTACCGGAGAAAACTACTCCTCTCCCGCTTCAACAACCAGCGATGCTGTATTGGCGATCGATTTAGACGACGGCAAAATCCTCTGGACGCACCAAGCGCTTGCTAAAGACGCATGGAATATGGCGTGCTTTGTCGGCGGTTTGCGCGGTAATTGCCCAGCGGAGAATGGCCCTGATTTAGATATTGGTGCTTCAGTCATCTTGCACCGCGGATCATCGGGGCGAGACGTTTTGCTGGTAGGGCAAAAGTCTGGTCACGTGTTTGCCCTCGATCCGGATCAGCAAGGAAAATTGTTGTGGAAAACCAAAATCGGTATTGGCGGTTTCGCTGGCGGTGTGCACTGGGGGATGACGGCGATGGCGGACAATTTGTACGCGGCGATTGCGGACAGTGACTTTGGTTTCGATGCGGTATGGAAAGGCACTCCCGGACTGTACTCGGTAGACATCAACAGTGGCGACGTCAATTGGTACACCGCGGCGCAAGATCGCTGCCCCAAAGACAGTCGACCTGCCTGCGACCAAGGGCTATCTGCGGCCATCACATCAATCCCAGGGGTAGTATTTGCCGGTGCGTTCGATGGCTTCATTCGCGCTTATCGACAATCCGACGGCGATATTTTATGGGAGTATCCCACAAATCAATCGTTTACTAGCGTATCAGGGTCGCCGGCCCATGGCGGCGCGATTGAGTCCGATGGTCCGGTGGTGGTCGATGGTACGCTGCTGGTGAATTCGGGTTATTCGTTTGGCTCGCGGATGCCGGGCAACGTATTACTGGCGTTCACGGTAGACGGGGAATAACGCGATAACCAAGGTGGATGATCCACCGCAAAGTTGACTACTTGTTATAGGAATAGCGATATGGCTTCTAGGAATAGCAAAACAAACGCGCCGATGAGCAAGGCGGATATGCTCGCTAACTATCGCACAATGAAAACCATTCGAGAGTTCGAGTGGCGCATGATCAAAGAATTTGAAGCCGGTAATATACCCGGCTTTATCCACAGTTATGACGGTCAAGAAGCGATCGCAACCGGCGTCTGTAGTCATCTATTGGACACCGATTTCATCGGTAGCACCCATCGCGGGCACGGGCACTGTATCGCCAAGGGGTGCGCAGTGCCGGATATGATGAAAGAAATCATGGCGCGCTCTACCGGGCTTTGCAACGGCAAGGGAGGATCGATGCATATCGCCGATTTCAGCAAAGGTATGCTCGGCGCCAACGCGATTGTCGGGGGCGCACCGCCCTTGTGTGTTGGTGCAGCACTGACCGCTAAGAGCAAGAACACCGGCGGCGTTTCAGTATCCTTCACTGGTGATGGTGCATCCAACCAAGGAACCGTGTTCGAATCCATGAATCTCGCCGTAGTACTGCAATTACCGGCAATCTTTGTGTATGAAAATAACGGTTATGGCGAGGCCACAAGCGCCGCCTATGCGGTTGGCTCAAAGGATATCGCGAGCCGTGCAGCGGCTTTTGGAATGCCTGCGGTTAAAGTCGATGGCGCAGACTTTTTCGCCGTTCATGCGGTCGCCAAAGAGGCGGTAGACCGAGGCCGTAAAGGCGGCGGGCCGACGGCTATTGAGGCCAGTATCACGCGTTTTGGGGGCCACTTCGTCGGCGACCCACAACTCTACCGCGCCGATGGCGAGGTTGAAACGTATCGCCAAGAATTAAACTGTCTAAAGAACTTTATCGATCGGGTCTGCGCGGAAAAATGGCTGACACTTAGAGCCTTAAAGAGTATTGACAGTGAGGTTCAGAGCTTGCTCGACGACTCAGTCGCGGGTGCCTTGAGCGCGCCTCACCCAAAACCTGAAGAGCTGTATGAAAATGTCTATAGATCCTACTAGGAGTCGGCTATGTCGATAAAAACCATTCGCGAAGTGATTGGCGAAACGCTCAGTGCGCAAATGCGACGCGATTCGGATATATTATTAATGGGCGAGGACGTCGCTGGAGGGGCCGGTTGCTCAGGTGAAGATGATGCCTTTGGAGGCGCCTTCGGCTTTTACAAGGGAATGGTCGGCGAGTTTGGCCGCGGCCGCGTGATCGATACACCAATTTCCGAGTCGGCCTTTATCGGCGCGGCCGGTGGTGCCGCAGCCACCGGAATGCGCCCAGTGGTTGATCTGATGTTTGTAGACTTTGTCGGCGTGTGCTTCGATCAAATATTCAATCAAATGGCTAAATTTCGCTATATGTTTGGCGGCAAATCCGACACCCCAGTGGTGATTCTTGCGATGGTCGGCGCCGGCTTACGCGCAGGTGCGCAGCACTCGCAAATGCTCCACCCGATGCTCACGGCAGTCCCCGGTTTAAAGGTTGTTATGCCGTCCAATGCTTACGATACTAAAGGGTTACTGACAACTGCCATTCGCGACAACGACCCGGTGGTGTTCTTGCAGCACAAGTTATTATTTGAAACCAGTTGCGAAGTACCCGATGAGGATTATGAGATTCCATTTGGTCAAGCGGCGTTTACCCGTCAAGGCAACGACGTAACCATCGTGGCGCTCTCGTCGATGGTGCACAAAGCCAATGCGGTAGCCGACAAACTCGCTACCCAGGGCATTGCCGCAGACGTCATAGATCCGCGAACGACTTCGCCACTCGATGAAGAAGCGATTCTGGAGAGCGTCGAGATGTCGGGGCGACTAGTGATCGTCGATGAGGCTAACGAGCGTTGCAGTATGGCAGCGGATATTGCTAGTCTGGTCGCCGATCGTGGCTTTACATCGTTGCGTGCAGGCATTAAAAAAGTCACCGCACCACACACACCGGTGCCTTTTGCGCCTCTGCTAGAAGATTTATACATCCCCAGTGAAGCGGATATAGAAGCGGCTGTCATGTCGGTGTTAAAGACATAAATAACTTGACACACCCTTGTTGATGGCCCTATATTTGAATAATATTCAAGTGTGTGCCGGTGGGTAGTTATGCGCCTTAATTACGCATCCAAGTAGACCAAATCACCGTCATTGTCAGTATCAATATAAGACCCGGCAAGCGAATAACCAAAAACCTGAGCGCGCAGTATTTTTGTCTTAGGGCGATATGGAGCGAACGATTGCAGAATTTTAATTTTACCCCACTAAAAATGCCTCCCGATGTGGCCAGTTTAAGGCGCGCAGTGCGAGCATTTTTAGACACCGAATTGGCAGAACTCAAGGCCGTTGACAAGGCTCAATCTTGGGCTGGTTACAGCGCTGATTTCAGTCGTAAATTAGCGGCCAAAGGCTGGGTCGGCATGACCTGGCCAAAGGCGCTTGGTGGCAGCGAGGCATCCGCTCTACACCGCTATGTGGTAATCGAAGAATTGCTCGCCGCCGGCGCTCCGGTAGCCGCCCATTGGATCGCCGATCGACAGAGCGGCACGCTATTGGTGCGCTATGCCTCAGAAGCCGTGCAGCAACGATTTGTCCCGGCAATGGCTCGCGGAGAGATGTTTTTTTGTATTGGTATGAGCGAGCCTAATTCGGGCTCTGATTTAGCCTCTATAAAAACCAAGGCGCACCGCGTCGATGGCGGTTGGGTGATCAATGGCTCCAAACTATGGACCACCAATGCCCACCGCTCACAGATCATGATTGCACTGGTTCGAACGACCGCTCAAGGCCAGGCTCGGCATGCCGGCCTGAGTCAATTTATCATCGATCTGTCCAGCGAAGGTGTCAAAATCAACTCGATAGCCGACCATCTCGGAGCGCGGCATTTTGGCGAAATATTTTTTGACAACGTGTTCGTCAGCGACGACATGCTGTTGGGTGCGGAAGGTGATGGTTGGAACCAGGTGAATTCAGAACTTGCTCTGGAGCGCAGTGGTCCTGAGCGTTACCTGAGTAGCTACCGACTGTTTGCTGAATTACTGGAGAGCTTGGATGGTGAATGTGACGACGCCACCACCCAGACCATCGGCGAGATTACTGCCGATCTGTGGACCCTTCGTCAGATGTCTATGTCGATCGCCGGTCAATTAGCCGAAGGTAGCGAGCCCTCTCTGGAAGCCTCGATGGTTAAGGATCTAGGCGCTTGTTTTGAACAAAACCTTCCACACAGCGTTCAGGCGGGGATCGGCGCGAGCATCCCATCGGATCGCGACAGCGATTTAAGCGAAACCTTGAGCTATCTCCTGATGGCGTCGCCAGCCTTCTCTTTGCGCGGCGGTACGCGCGAGATACTGCGGGGAATTATTGCTAGAGGACTAGGTCTAAAATGACACAACAACAACAATTACTCGAGGAAACCGTGAGCGGTCTTTTCGCCGAGATGGTGGTCCCCATGGGGCGCGAATTAGACATTGATTCAGATTGGAAAACCCTGACCCAATTAGGCATAGACAATATCTTTGTCGGCGAAGATGAAGGCGGTTTTGCGGGTAGTTGGCAAGATGCCAGAATCGTCTTTTATCATGCCGGGCGCAACGCCCTAGCGCTGCCAATCTGCGAAACCATCGTTGCCAAGAAACTCCTGCTCGACGCGAAAATTGAACTCCCTAGGGGGCCATTAACAATCGCCACGGCCATTGGGTCGAGATTAGAGCCCAGTGCCGATGGCGATGGATACGCGTTTTCTGGAAGCCTAAAAGCCGTTGCCTGGGGTCGCATCAGCAGCGCCATCGTCACCGCATGCAGGCACCATGATAAGGACTATTTGTTGCTGCTCAGCAGTGCCGATGGTGTATCCAGTGGCGGGCGGGCCAATGAAGCCGGCGAACCGCGTGACAATTTAGACTTCAACAGCGCTAAAGTGCTAGCTGTTAGCCAGTTGGACGGCGCCGAGCAAGCGCTTTGGGGGAAGGCGGCATTGATGCGCACAGCGCAAATGTCTGGGGCCTTAGATGCAGCCTTAGAAATGGCCGTTACACATGTCAAAGGCCGAGAACAATTTGGTCGTCCTCTGGCAAAATTCCAAGCGATCCAGCAACAGCTGGCGATGCTTGCAGAGGAGTGCGCCGCGGTTAATTGCGCCGCTCAAGCCGCCGCCTTAGCCGAGGATTTCGGCAACAGTCGTTTTGAAATTGCCGCAGCCAAGCTGCGTGCCAATCGCTCGGTTGGCTCCTCTACATCGATCGCCCATCAGGTGCACGGTGCAATTGGCGTGACTGGCGAGTATAACCTGCATCGCTTTACCCAACGACTTTGGGCATGGCGATCTGAATTTGGCAATGATCGGTTTTGGGCGGAGGATCTAGGCCGTCAAGTATTAGCAGTCAAAGATGGCGGTTTATGGGCGCATATAACCGCTCTCAGCGATAACCACGCGCAACAGCAGCGGCTTATTTCTGGAGTGTAAAAGGTGGAAATACCCAAGTTTGAAGATATCGAGGTGACGCTTGAGAATGCGGTGGTCACTGCGACGCTCAATCGCAACGATATGCGCAATGCCTTGACCGGAACGGCTATCATTGAAGATTTACTGACGCTGTGCGATTGGATTAACCGCAATCATGCGGTTGGGGCCATGGTTATTACCGGTGCTGGCAAGGCGTTTTCCGCGGGCGGTAACATCAAAGATATGCGCGATCGCAAGGGTCTGTTTGGGGAGTCGCCGATCGATCAGCAAAATAGTTATCGGCGCGGTATTCAAAGCATGAGTATGGCTCTGTATCGTCTGGAAGTGCCGTTGATCGCGGCGGTTAATGGTCCGGCTATTGGCGCTGGTCTAGATCTCATTTGTATGTGCGATATTAGGCTCGGTTGCCAGTATGCCAAGGTCGGTGAGACATTTCTTAATTTAGGCTTGATTCCCGGTGATGGCGGCGCTTGGTTTTTACCCCGCGTTGTCGGCTTACAGCGAGCGGCTGAAATGACTTTCTCGGGGCGTGTTGTTGGCCCCGAAGAAGCGCAGGCTATCGGTCTATTTTTAGAGTTAGTTGAACCGGAGCAACTGCTTAAACGTGCAACTGACATGGCGGAATCATACGCACGCCAGCCTAGAGAAGCGCTGCGCATGAGTAAGCGATTACTTCAGCTGGGCCAGCGGATGCCGCTAAACGACTTCCTTGATTTTTGTGCCAGCCAACAGGCACTCTGTCACACCAGCGACCAATACCACTCGGCGATCGAAGCAATGTTCTCCCAAAAGTAGCCTTGAGGATTACGAAGGCCGCGCTCAAAGCTATTTTATGTGGGCTAAAATACCCTCTAACTCATCGACGCTGTTATAACTCACGATTAGCTTTCCACGACCATTCGAACTGTGCTTGATGCTCACCCCAGCACCCAAGCGGTCGGACAGCTCGCGTTGCAAACGATCGATATCGGGTTGTTCTGCCTTTGTGATCGGTTTTTCTTCGCCTGGGCTCTGTAAGCGTTTCACCAAAACTTCGGTCTGCCTTACCGATAACCTGCCGTCTGAAACTAGGTAGGCGGCTTCTATTTGGATCTCTCCCTGAAGCGCTAATAAACATTTTGCATGGCCTAGATCGAGATCGCGCCGCTCCAATAACTCCTGCACTCGCGGCTCTAAATTGGTTAGCCGCATAAGATTGGTGATCGCCGACCTGGATTTTCCAACGCTATCGGCAACCTGCTGCTGGGTGAGATTAAACTCGTCTTGTAGGCGCATCAACGCCCAACTTTCCTCCATCGGATTGAGGTTTTCCCGTTGGATATTTTCAATTAGCGCCATAGCGATGGCGGTTTTATCATCAATGTCGCGAACAATCGCCGGAATAGTTGGTAATCCAACCTGTTGAGTTGCCCGCCAGCGGCGTTCGCCGGCAATAATTTCGTAGCGATCGCGCGACACTGCACGAACAATGATAGGTTGCATCACGCCCTGAGCGGCAATCGAAAGTGCCAATTCGTCAAGTGCGTCTCGATCGAGATCGCGACGTGGTTGATATTTACCACGCTGCAAAAATTCCACAGGAATATCTAGGATCTGACGATCCTGAGCTAGCTCGGTACCTTTTGATGATAGCTCTTCACTATCGCCAGAGCCATAATCGCCCATTAAAGCATCGAGGCCCTTGCCTAAACTCTGTCGTTTATTGGTCATTAGTTTGTGCCCCAGTCGCACCTTTTAGTTGGGCGTCGGTGTTTGCTCGCTTTAAGATTTCCACCGCTAGTGCAAGGTAAGCAATAGCGCCCTTTGAGTTTTTATCATAAGCCAACGCCGGCATGCCATGGCTCGGAGCCTCAGCTAAACGCACATTGCGAGGAATACTGACGCGGTATATTTTATCGTCAAAATACTTTCTCAACTGTGCCGATACCGCATTGGTCAAACTACTGCGCGGATCGTACATAGTTCGCAAAATCCCCTCGATCTGCAGTCGTGGGTTAATCTGTCGTGAAATTTTCATAATGGTATTGTTTAGCGCAGATAAACCTTCGAGCGCGTAGTATTCGCATTGCATGGGGATGAGTACGCCGTCGCTGGCGACGAAGGCATTAACCGTCAGCATATTTAGCGAAGGCGGACAATCGATCAAGATGTAATCAAACTTGTGGGCGATTTTTTTTAACTCTATTGCCAGTCGTTGTTCGCGCTCCGATGCCTGCATCAGTTCCACCTCTGCAGCCACTAAGTCGCCATTTGAAGGCAATACCTGATAGTTGCAATGCGCGCTATCTACGAGCACTTGATCGATGCCGATGCGATCGGTTAAAACATGGTAGGTGGTATGGCGGCACTGTTGCTTATTAACACCAGAACCCATGGTCGCATTTCCCTGCGGATCGAAGTCGACCAACAGCACACGCTGTTTATAGCGCGCCAGGGAGGCAGCAAGATTAACACTCGTAGTTGTTTTGCCGACCCCGCCCTTCTGATTTGCGATTGCTAATATTCTTGCCACGCTAGCTATCCTCTCTTCCCATACCTTTGATTTTAATCAGCAGCCGCTCACCTTCGACACCGGGTATGCACAATTTATCGGTACTCAACAAGCGATAACCATCCGGCATCTGGTCAATCTCTCGTTGCGGCCACTTACCCTTCATAGCCAAGAATAGACCGTTTTCTTTGATTAGATGGTGACAATTTTGCAGCATTGTTGGCAAATCTGAAAAGGCCCGCGTCAAAACCGCGTCAAATTTTGACTGAGGCGTATATTCTTCGGCTCTAGCGTTAACTTCAATCGTGTTTGTTAGCTTGAGCTCGGTGCGCACTTGAAACAAAAATCGGGTTTTTTTACCGTTACTATCGAGCAGCGCAAAGTGATTTTTCGGTCGCATAATAGCCAATGGTATACCGGGTAGGCCAGCGCCGCTGCCAACGTCTATAAAGCGATCGCCAGTAAGGTGAGGCAAAATCGCCAGACTATCCAGTAAGTGAAGACTTACTAGCTCTAAAGGGTCTTTAATAGAAGTTAAGTTATACGTTTTATTCCATTTATGTAACAGCGAGATATACGCCAGTAACTGCTCAAATTGTCGCTCTTTAACCGACAATTGCATAGCCGCTAAACCCTGCGATAACAAATCGCCAATCGCGTGTGTCGGGTTGCGATTAGGCAGCATGTTTTTTTAAAGACACTAACAACAGCGACACTGCTGCCGGTGTAACGCCTTGAACTCGCGCCGCACGAGCCAATGTGTCGGGCATGGCTAATGATAATTTTTGCTTAACTTCATTCGATAGACCAGTGACATCCGAATAATTAAATGACGCTGGAATCGGCGTATTTTCATGATTTTTCAAGCGCTCTATTTCAGTTTGTTGCCGATCTATATAGCCGGCGTACTTCGCCTCAATCTCCAATTGTTCAGCGACGATTGGATCGACCCTTGACTCCGCTTGGCAGATTAACGAATGACCCAGTTCTGGTCGTTTGAGGAGTTCATACAAATTGTACTCTCGAGTTAGCGGATGTTGTATATGGGCGGAGAGGCTATCCGCTTCAACGCTGCCTGGTTGCACCCATGTATCGCGCAAGCGTTGTCTCTCCAGTTCAATCGCCTCGATTTTATCACTGAAAGCACGCCACCGGAGATCGTCGACAAGACCAAGTTCACGTCCTTTAGGGGTTAATCGTTGATCGGCATTGTCCTCGCGAAGCAGCAGGCGATATTCGGCACGACTGGTAAACATGCGGTATGGCTCGGCTGTGCCCATAGTGATTAAATCATCGACTAAAACCCCCATATAAGCAGTTTCCCTACCGGGGCACCATGGATCTTTTCCCTGCACCTGCAATGCCGCGTTGACGCCGGCCAGCAATCCTTGGGCGGCGGCCTCTTCATACCCAGTAGTACCATTGATTTGCCCGGCAAAAAACAATCCAGCAATACTTTTAGTTTCCAACGAGTAACGTAAATCCTGAGGATTGAAGTAGTCGTATTCAATCGCATAACCTGGCCGGGTGATATGGGCGTTTTCAAAACCCTGAATGCTGCGCACTAATTCATATTGAATATCAAAAGGTAGGCTTGTAGAGATTCCATTAGGGTAGAGTTCTTGGGTGTCGAGGCCCTCAGGCTCGATAAAAATTTGGTGCTGATTGCGATCTGAAAATCGCGTCACTTTATCTTCGATAGACGGGCAATAACGTGGACCAACACCTCCAATCACGCCGGTATAGAGCGGTGATCGATCCAATCCCTGACGAATAATGTCATGCGTATTGCTGTTGGTATAAGTGATCCAACAACATTTTTGCCGCGGGTGTTGTTCACGATTCCCCATGTACGACATTACCGGGCGGGGTTGATCACCCCATTGTTCTTCAAGTAGCGAAAAGTCCACGCTGCGAGCGTCGATGCGCGGCGGGGTACCGGTTTTTAATCGATCTATACGCAACGGCATATCATGCATCCGCAACGCTAAGGCAGAAGCGGGTGGATCGCCGGCACGACCCGCCGCATGGTTCTGCATGCCTACATGTATTTTTCCAGCAAGAAAAGTACCTGCAGTTAAGACCACAGTGCGAGCATACAAGCGCAAGCCCATTTGGGTTACTACGCCGACAACGCGGTTGTGCTCAATAATCAAATCATCAACTGCTTGTTGAAAAATTGATAAATTTTCTTGTTGCTCTAAGCGCACGCGAATTGCGTTGCGATATAACACGCGATCGGCTTGAACCCTTGTAGCTCGTACCGCAGGCCCTTTACGAGCGTTTAAAGTTCTAAAATGAATACCCGCATGGTCGGCTGCTTGCGCCATGACACCGCCGAGGGCATCGATTTCTTTGACCAAGTGACTTTTGCCGATGCCGCCGATTGCTGGGTTACAGGACATTTGACCCAAGGTGTCGATACTGTGGGAAATTAACAGCGTCCGCAGACCCATGCGCGCCGCAGCAAGGCAGGCCTCGGTGCCGGCATGGCCGCCGCCAATGACAAGGACATCAAATTGTTCAGAATGGTGCATAACGTGGTCTGATCTCAACAGGGTCGGAAATTATACGTTAATCTTAGTCTAATTTGACGGTTTTGTTTTAGCTTGGGGAATCGCTGTTTAATTACTTAAATAATATAAATGTTATTAAAAATATATATATAGGATTATTGTTATTATTGTTAGGAGCCAATAATTTTGGGGATAAGTGATGTAATTGCCGATTTTTCAACGATCTAATCGAAGTTTTTGCCATTTTAAAGTGCGTATAAGTACTGGCATTAAAGTGTAGTGTTGGTGCATGGAATGTATAAGTATTGGCGTTGATTTGTGTTTTATAAAATCATCGCTGGGTTTGTGGTTTAAATTATTTTCTGTGCAATGCTTGTGCACAGAGTGCCCGGTGTTGGCAGTTTTAGTCGAGTTATGGCGTTGATAGGGTGTGGGTAAAAACTCCTCTTCTATAATAATTGTTTTAATCGTCGTTTTTAACTATAATTGCGCGCCGCACAAACTTGTTCCTCGAACATGCGGGTTTGTTACTCATACAGCAGAGATATAGACAATGAAAAGAACATTTCAACCTAGTACCTTAAAGCGTAAGCGCGCTCATGGTTTTCGTGCTCGCATGGCGACCAAAGGGGGTAGAGCTGTTCTCAACCGTCGTAGAGCGAAAGGCCGTAAGCGACTCGCTGCCTAGCGGTTGGGCATTGTGTGCCCACTGTGCCTGATCTGAAGTTCCGACGCCAATACCGACTGGTTAATTCTACTGATTTCAGTCTGGTTTTTGAGGCCAATCAGCTCAAGGTGTCTCACCCTAATTATCTGATATTGGCGCGGTACAATGACTGCCGCCATGCCCGCCTTGGTCTAGTCGTTAGTAAAAAGAACATACCCACCGCTGTTGCCCGAAATCGTCTAAAACGAGTTATTCGCGAGAGCTTTCGCTTACATCATTCGCTTGGTGGCCTCGACGCAGTGTTTTTAGTGCGCGGTGGAATTCGTTCGCTGTCATCGATTGAAATAAACTTGTTGTTGCAACGCGCATGGGTCAGACTCTCGCAGAAATGTGATCATCGTAAAGGGGTTGTCGATGCGATCGTTACTGATCCGACTGATTAGGGGATATCAACTATTAATCAGCCCTTTAATTGGGCCTAACTGTCGGTTCTACCCGAGTTGTTCATGTTATGCGATTGAAGCCTTAGATCGGCATGGTGCGATTAAAGGCGGCTTTTTAGGGTTGTGCCGCATTGCTAAATGTCACCCTTTTAACGATGGTGGTTACGACCCTGTCCCAGGTGATACTAAGACCACCAACAATGATAACAAGCGAGAACTATAAAGTTATGGATTGGAAAAAAATTAGTCTGTTGGTCGGTATGGCCATCGTTACTTGGTTGTTGATGATCGAGTGGACGCAATTCGATGTTTCTAGCCAAGCGCTCGGTGTCAAGCCTCGGGCAAATGAAGAAATTCCAAATATAATAGAAGGTGAGGGTCAGTCAGGTGCGCTTCCTGCGGGAGATGATTTGCCCGCTCTGGCCAGTAGAGTAGTAGTGCCAGCATCAGTTGATAACAACCCCGGTAACCTGGTGCGTGTTCGCACACAAGTCTTCGACCTATTAATAGACTTGCATGGGGGTGATATTGTATCGGTGAAATTACTCGATCACTTGAATGAGATGCCTGCCGATGGCGGCGTACCGCTGCAAATATTTGAGCGCTCGAACGAACGGCGCTATATCGCTAGTAGTGGATTGATCGGCGTTGACGGTACAGACAGCAAGGATTCTGGAAGACCACTGTTTAACTCTCGCGCGCGGGATTACGTACTCGGCGACCAGCAAACCCTAGACGTAGATTTAGTCGTGCAGCAAGGGCTGGTAGAGATAGTAAAGCGATTTAGCTTCGCTCGCGATAGCTATAAGATTGGCGTTAGTTACAGGGTCGACAACGCTAGCAGCAGTGATTGGCAAGCGAGCTTTTTTGGTCAAATTAAGCGCGATGCAAGTGAGCCACTGGCGTTGACTACTGGGCTGGGACAACAGCCTTTTTTAGGGGCCGCGTTGCGGGAACCCGAAACCAATTTTGTTAAGTATGACTTTGATGATATCGATGATAAGCCGGTAGCGGTGTCGTTGGAGGGGGGTTGGATCGCATTCTTGCAACACTATTATGTAGCCGCATGGATTCCACCGCGGGCGGATGAAAATCGCTATTCAGTGAAACGCTCGAACGCCCAGAATCCGCTGTATTTACTCAGCGTGGTGGGTCAACCATTGACAGTACCCAGCGGCGAGCAGGGTAGCTATAGCGCGCTACTGTACGTCGGCCCAAAGGATCAGCCGGAACTTGAAAGTCTGGCCGAATATCTTGACTTAGTTGTCGATTACGGCATCTTTTGGATTATCTGCAAGCCCATTTATCAAACCATGGTGGCGATCCATGGGGTGGTTGGAAATTGGGGTTGGGCAATCATCGTGCTGACGATTTTGATCAAATTATTATTGTTTCCACTGTCTGCGAAAAGTCTTAAATCGATGGCGAGAATGCGCAGTCTGCAACCTGAGATGGAGCGCTTAAAAGAGTTGTACGGCGAAGATAGGCAGAAGATGAGCCAGGAGCAAATGGCTCTTTGGAAACGAGAAAAAGTTAATCCACTGGGTGGATGCTTGCCGATGCTGTTGCAAATGCCGGTATTTATTTCGCTGTATTGGGTTTTGTCCGAAAGCGTTGAGATACGCCATGCGCCTTGGTTGCTTTGGATCAAGGATTTATCGGCAATGGATCCTTACTTTATTTTGCCCTTGATGATGGGGTTGAGCATGGTTTTAATGCAGAAACTGCAACCCATCCCAAGCGATCCCATGCAAGCTAAAGTGATGCAATATATGCCCATCGCCTTTACCTTTATGTTTTTGTGGTTTCCCTCTGGTTTAGTACTTTATTGGACAGTGAACAATTTATTGTCTATGGGTCAACAATGGTTTGTTAATCGCCAGATGTTACGCAAGGAGTCGGCATAGCACACGTCGGCCAGATGTAAGGCCAGCCGTTGATGCTGACGTTGAAATAATATGTACAGTAATAGCGTCGATACCATCGTTGCGATTGCCACCGCACCTGGTGCTGGTGGTGTTGGAGTAGTGCGGCTGTCTGGAACCGATCTAAGCGATTATATGGACGCGGTTTTGGGGGGGTGTCTGATACCTCGGCGAGCTACCTATAAACAATTTTGCGATGCCCAAGGTGAGTGTTTGGACACCGGTATTGCGGTGTTCTTTCCAGCACCAGAATCCTTTACTGGCGAGTCGGTACTTGAACTTCAAGGGCATGGAGGCAGCGTGGTGTTGGCCCAATTGGTGCAGCGCTGCGTTGATTTGGGCGCACGTCAAGCGCGGCCGGGTGAGTTTAGTGAGCGGGCTTTTTTAAACGGTAAATTGGATTTAGCTCAAGCGGAAGCGGTCGCCGATCTAATTCAGGCGTCTTCAGTGCAAGCGGCCAGATCTGCGGTGCGGTCCATGCAGGGTGAATTTTCCCGAGCGATAGAGCGCTTGGTGGAAAATGTCATCGAAGTTCGGGTATTTGTTGAGGCCTCGATCGACTTTCCCGAAGAAGAAATAGATTTTCTATCCGACCCAAAACTTCTTAGTTCAATTCAACAGCTGGTTGTGCAACTCGGCGCAATTCTCGATCAAGCGCGGCAAGGTGCCTTATTAAGAGATGGCATGACGGTCGTGTTGGTGGGCAAACCGAACGTTGGAAAATCCAGTTTGCTTAATTGCTTAGTCGGCAATGATGTGGCGATTGTTACCGATGAGGCTGGAACCACGCGCGATGTTTTAAGGCATACGGTGTCGTTGAACGGCGTGCCGGTGCAGTTTATTGATACGGCGGGCCTAAGGGCCACTGACAGCGTAATAGAAAAAGAGGGAATTCGTCGCGCATGGGCTGAAGTCGACGCCGCTGATCAAGTACTCTTTATGGTCGATGCGATGGATGGCGAAGGTGGTGACATTCGCAGGCTATGGCCTGAGTATTTTGCTCGGTGCGGAGAATCGACTCAGCGGATAACCATGGTATTGAATAAGATCGATTGCTCGGGGCACGAGCCTGGACGAATCGATAACAACCTTTCTACATTTGGGATTTCAGCTAAGTACGAGTTGGGTATAGATGAGTTAACAGCCCATTTGCTTGAGAAAATGGGGTATGTCGCCACCGATGAGAGTGTCTTTAACGCGCGGCGTCGACATGTGGTTGCGCTGTCTACAGCACTAACTCAGATAGAGGCCGGTAGGTCACAGCTGCAGAAATTTGGCTCTGGGGAGTTATTGGCGGAGGACTTGCGCGCGGCGCAACAGAGTCTTTCAGAGATTACCGGACGTTTTAGTTCGGACGATTTATTGGGGCATATATTTTCGTCATTTTGCATCGGAAAGTGACCGAAAACAAATCTCTAGTCATTTTATGAAATGATGGCCAAGGCGCTCTTTTTGGCTGTATTACCACTGGCTATTAAACTGGTTATATACAGGTTATGCACAAATTTGACCAAAAAACCAGCAGGTTTTTTTCGTTTTGTGTTAATTAAAAAAAACCACTTTTTTTTTAGGCCTCTGATTACATGTACTTTTTTATTTTTGGATTAATTTTTCCGGTTTTTTTTCATGTGGATAAAATGGTTTCCCTAGGATACTATATCATCCATTAGACGACCTACGCGGTAGGTGCTAAAAAAGACGCCAAGGACGCCAAGGACACCAGAGACAACCTGTTTAAAGGTTTATTTAATAGCGTATATAAGTCAGCGTAACTGACCGATTATTTGTAGCTCATTTCAAGGATAATAAGAATGGCATCTGAAATGCCTGACGTTATTTGGCACCAGTGTCAAAGTCAATTGCGGAGTGAACTTCCGGAACAGCAATACAATACGTGGATACGGCCGTTAACCATCGGCCAAAGTCAGGTTACGACAGAAGGAGAACTCTGCCTTTTAGCGCCGAATAGATTTATTCAAGACTGGGTGAAAAATAAGTTCACTCAACGCATCGAAGAACTCTGCTCGCAATTGGGCGGTCGAGCGGTTTCGCTGATTGTTAGCAATGGCTTGTCTGAGCGTAAATTAGTTAACTCTGCGCCTAAAGTAACCCCTGAGCCTGAACTTACCGGTACCATTGAAATTGTTAAGGAACGCAGTTCGTTGGGGAGCGCTAGCGCCGCGACGCATCCCAAAGCGAATGGGGCTGGTAGGCCCATCACTTCGGCGGCCGAAAAAAGTTTGCAAAGCAACCTTAATGCAAATTTCACTTTTGATAATTTTGTCGAGGGTAAATCCAATCAACTAGCGTTTGCTGCGGCACAACAGGTCGCGGAGAACCCAGGTGGGTCTTACAACCCACTGTTTATATATGGTGGCGTGGGCCTTGGTAAGACCCACCTGATGCATGCTGTCGGTAATGCAATGCGGGTAGAGAACCCCAGTGCAAAGATCGTTTATCTGCACTCTGAACGGTTTGTTGCCGACATGGTCAAGGCACTGCAGTTAAAAGCGATCGACGAGTTCAAACGATTTTATCGTTCGGTGGACGCTCTATTAATCGATGATATACAATTTTTTTCGGGAAAAGAGCGCTCCCAAGAAGAATTTTTTCATACCTACAATGCGTTGCTGGAAGGCGGTCAGCAAATGATCCTCACCTGTGATCGGTACCCAAAGGAGATGGACGGGGTTGAAGAGCGTCTTAAATCTCGATTTGGTTGGGGTCTCACTGTGGCAGTGGAACCGCCCGAGTTGGAGACGCGGGTGGCCATTTTGATCAATAAAGCTCAGCAAGTCGGGGTGACGTTGAGCCGTGACGCAGCCTTTTTTATCGCGCAAAGAATTCGTTCCAACGTGCGAGAATTAGAGGGCGCTTTAAAGCGCGTAATGGCGCATGCCCAATTTTCTGGTAGGGACATTGATATTGATTTAATTCGAGAATCTCTGAAAGATTTATTGG
>CALGJN010000288.1:0-27204 GCA_937920185.1 uncultured Cellvibrionales bacterium
ACTTAATTACAGCGGGGACTTGTTCGTCGAGCGGCGCGCACCCTCGCTACGCTGTTTGCCTATTGATTGGGTTGTAGATGCGATCGGCTTTTTGCCTGACGTAATGCAGATCCTCTTGGTCGAGCTAAAAACCGTGGGGTGCCGCGTTATTGTGCTCGACCAAACTGACAACGCTACTCAGTCCATAAGGCTGTTTGCACTTGATAGCAAAGAAACCGATCGCCAAGCCGTCTAATCACCTGCGTTTGCAGGCTAATGGGTCGCCGTCGTCGATGTTAGTAAGCGTCGCTACGCGAGTTTCGGTTATAACTACTTCGTCGATGGGCGCGGAGCCACCGAGCAGCAGAGACGGGCGAAACACCGAGGCCCGTTGTTGCTTATCGGTTCCATGGAGCTGGTAGGGCTCGGAGAGCCCCCTAAAACCAGCCTTATCCCCCAGCGCGACGAGCGCGTCGTTAGCGTAACTCAAATAATCCACATCCTCGATAATGCCGGAAGAATGAGTGCGTGATGCTCTTGTTAAGATACCCCGTTGAACTGAAAATTGGTTCAATTGATCGGCTAAAATCTGGTGCTCAACCGGCGTGATTTCAATCGGGCTGCACCAATCATCATGGTACTTTTTAGAGCGCTGCACAAAGCCTATTAAACGCTCGGTGGGTTCTGTGGCTTCGTCCGGTAGCGCTGGCATGCGCGCTTTTTCGATACTCTTTTTTTGAACAGGCTCTTTTTGCCCATTCCCTTTGTGAACAAGTTCTTTTCCCCCGAGCGCTACTTGGGCAGCCCGGCGGGGGAATCAACCCGCGCGCCACTGCCCCAGATGACCAATCTAATAGCACCGCCAAACAGAGCGGCGACGCAGCCGATGGCAAGGGGTCGTTGGATTTACCGCGGTCAGCGCGCGTCATTTTGATCCCTCAGTTGTCCTGAGCTGGGCCGGTCGTAAGCCTCGAGTGCCAGGTTTAATATTGGTTCGATGGTTTTCGGATGGGCGGGTGATGCCCAGCATTGACAACGCACAGTATAAAAACGATAGTCCGCCGAGATAAATACGCGATAAGGGCAGGTTTATGCAAACGTTGTGACCGACTTCGCATTGATCGCGAATGGAGGCTATGACAGAGGGAGACGCAATAGGGAGGGGGGGGACTTGAGAGGCGAATATGAGATCAACCGCGCGCGATTTGCGCAGTGTGTGACCCAGGGCGTGTTGCCCCGCACTGGGTCGTTGGTTTATGCGTTAGCGTAGAGCTTTTAGATGCTGCAATGGTCGCTATTGCAGCGCTCGCTTTCTTCGCTGTCTGTGCTTTTCTCGCCAGAGGCACGGGTTGCAGTGGGCACGTTGGCGGCTGTCTGCACCGACGCATCTTCAGTCACAGGCGCCTCCTTGAGCAGTTGCCCGATGGCGTTGCCCACCTGCATATCGCTAATACGGCCGGTGTGGTTCAGGCGAATACGCCCCGCTCGATCGATCAAAACCAAGCTGGGCGTGCCCTGCAACTGATATGCGGCCATGGTTTTGGGGATCGATCCGTGCTCGGCGGGTTGATCGATGGCGATCGGAAAGCCCAAGCGGTACTCGTGAATAAACACTTTGAGCGCCTCTGGGGTCATCACCGAATGATGCTCAAACACGCTGTGCAGGCCGATCACCTGTACCTGATTACTTGAGTACAGCTCGTGGATGGCACTCGCCTGCGGTAGACCATGAGAAATGCAGCCGGGGCAGAGCATCTGAAAGGCGTGCACAGCCACCACCTTGCCGCGCAGCGACGCGATCGATAATGGATCACTGTTATGCCACTGTTGCGCGTAGATTTCTGGAGCGATAATAGTGTTCACGATAACCTCCAGTTATTGGTTTGTTATCGCTTTTGGCGGTGTGATCTTGCCGGGTAGACTGAGATCTCCCGAGGCGACGTCGAGTACGTTGCTGACGCAGAACAGTGGCGCGTGGATGTTTTTGTTGACCATCAGGCCCGCAGTCACACCGTCATAGCTCGCCGTATCGAGTGCCGCAGCATTGTCAAAGGCGACTTTGACTTCGACCGTATCGCTCTCTATCACCGGCTCCCAACCTGGGCTATCGAGCAGAATCGGCAGTCCCGGCCAGGTCTTTGGTAGCCGCGGGGTGGTGCCCTTGGGAATATCGACCACGGTCAAGGCACCCTCGCCACAGCGTTCATCGGGCTTTAACACCACCCAGTGGGTGTGCCATGTGCCGCCGTCGTTGCCGGTGTCTTTGTCGCCGTTTTCGTCGAACAGGGGGGTGTCATCAAAGTCTGGATGGGTCGCCACCGCCAGCGCTAAAATGCCAGCGTCGCGCTCAAAACCGGCTTCGTAACTGTCGATGCTGGTTGGCCAGACGTAGGCATAGGCCGGTGCACCGGCCAATTCACCAGCTGGGGTTGGCAGGGTATTGCCCACCTCGCCTGCAACGCCCATGTGAAAGGTGGCAACGTTGTCCTGCCGTGACACTTTGGCGTGAATTATATCAAAGTCGGGATTGCCATCGGCGGCTTTAGCCGCCTGTATACCGTCGCCGTTCGGTCCGTGAGCGGCTGCCGGCAGCGCTGCAAAGGCCATTGTGATAGCGCTTGCAAGCACATAATTTGAATGCCGAGCGCTGCGGCCGGGAGCGGTAGATGAACGGGTTGGAGAGGTGACACTGTGCTGAATAGCCATGATTAAGTCCTTTTTATCAGTTCAGTCGCGGGTGAGATATCACTCGCTTGACTGGGTTGGGTATCAATAATGTGTTGCACGGCACAATATAAAACGCGCTATTGGGCTTGTCAAGTTAGTATCGACTCGATACTATATTGGCATGTCGACAGAGAACCTTTATAATCTTGCCGAGCGCCTAGGCGAGCTACTTCGCGTGGAGCGCCGCGGCATGCTCAGGGCCAGACAACTGGAGCCGGTGCACTTGGCGACGCTGCGCTATCTATGCACCTGCAATCAATTCTCTAATACCGCTAGCGCGATTACCGAATATCTTGGGCAGACCAAGGGCACCACCTCGCAAACACTTAAGGTATTGGAAAAAAAGTCGCTTCTAGAACGCGTTGCCGACGTCAAAGATCGCCGTGTGGTACATTTTTTCGTTAGCCCCACAGGCCGCCGACTGGTGTCGGAGGTGGCGCCATCATTGGCTTTGATGGATGCCTGTGCGCGCGTTGAGCCGTCCGATCAGGTGGCCGCCGAGCAGGTTTTGGCGGATCTGATTACCGCGTTGTTACAGACCAACAACATGCGTGCCTTTGGCATCTGCGGACGATGCCGCCACAATCAGCGACGCCAGACCGGTCTGACCAAGGGTACTTCGTTTTGTAACTTGGTTAAGCAAGAGCTCAGTGCCTCGGATAACCAATTGATCTGTCGTGAATATCAACGCGTCGACGTTGCTGCAGGGTTAGGATAGGCTCTTTTTATCCGCGGTACTTAAATGCGCGCTTTTCGGACGCGTTGCTACCGACACTGTGGTAGAGAGCTTATTTTAAAGAGCCGCGATAAAACTGCTCTTTAATGCGGTTCTCCAGGCTACTTTTTTACAGCGGCTTTATCAAAAAGAGGCGTTTTAAAGATGTATTTCAGCGAGGTCTAAGACACGTCGGAGCAACCGGGTCCATGGCGCGCCGTAGGGGAAATTGTTGAATGCAGACCTTTTGTAAAGGTTTTAAATAACCGCTTTTAAGAAAACTATCAGACCTGGCCTCTAAGGAATGGGAACTTTTAGAAATTTATCGCCAGCTTAAAGGTTACCATCAGTCGTAAATTAATCATCACTACATCACTATGAGGGGCACAATTAACACCACGCCACGTGCTAGGTCCTCGACACGCCCGCTGCCCATTAACGAGGGGGGAGACAATGGTCAGCGGGTGCATCGGGTATTACTGTGACCGCCGAGCTAACCAAAAGTTCCATAAAAGCATAATAAACCGCTTTTAATACATTTCAGGAGTCTTACCGTTGTGCGACTGATACGTCTGCCACTGGCACAAGCGCTGTAGGGATCGACACCATAAATGCGCCAGCCACTTAAACCCCGAGCATCCGTGTCAGGGTCTTTTGCCTCTATAAATCAGTAACTGTTGCTGTGCTGTCGACCTTAATGCATCAATCTAACGTCACAGCAGATCGCGGTACTGGGAGTCAAAATTGGCCGCAACCTGGTTGCGATTAAACTCACTGACTACGCGCAATAGCTGGCGGCAGGTGATTTGGCCGACCAAACGGCCATCGTCGATAACCGGCCGCCGCCGCCGCCCTTTAATCAGCATGTCGTTGGCGATGCTGACAATATCTGCATGCAACTGGCAGGCATCCACTTTGGCGTTCATGTGTTGCTGTACCTCATCGCTATGAGGGCGATCGCGGTAGAGCCCAGAGAGCATCTGCCGGCAGGTGATCTGCCCGATTAGACGATCCCCGTTGAGCACCGGTCTCCGCCTACGGCCCTTGCTGAGCATATCGCTGGCGACCGCGATCATGTCGGCACCCGCGTCACAGCTCTCAACGTCGGTGGTCATGTGCTCCGACACTTGGCCGACCTCGCGGTGATCGTTGTAAATCGCAGATAAAATTGCCCGTAGGCAGTCCATTTCAGACAGTACCCCGAGCAAATCCTCGCGTTCATCGACCACGCAAAGCCCGGATACTCGGTTATCAATAATCGCCTTAATGGCTTTAAATAGGTCGTCCTCGGGATGAATTTTGACCGGGTGAAGCAGCATGCAATCGCCGATTACAACGCCCGATGTGGTCTGATTGAGCGTCGCCAACGCGGCTTTTAGGCAATCCATTTCAGACAGAACTCCCTGCAGCGTGTCATTGGCATCGACCGCGCAAAGCCCCGATACCCGGTGTTCAATAATCAACTCGACGGCTCTGTCGAGGCTGTCGTCGATGGCAATCTTTACCGGATTGTGCTGCATATAGTCGCTTAAATCGACGGAACGTAACATCTGCTGATACCTCCAGTTGGCCGTGCGCTCTATTGCGTCTGCGCGCATCTAATGGGTTGTGCACTAAATATTATCGGCTATGCTCTTTGTGTAATCCGCCGTGCACTTTATTCATGGTGCACGTTAATAGCCGTGCGCCAGCATTGTGTCGATCTTGGCGTGCGTTGGCGGTTCAAAACTGGTTCGCCAGATCGATGAAAGTTTGTGGCAAAGTCCCTAAACCAAGCACCATCAGCATCAGTAAAATAGCCAATGGATTGCGCCAACCGAGTTGACTCTCGCCGGCCGGCGATGCCCCTTGGGCGGCGCTGGCCATACTAAAAATGACCCGCAAGTAATAGTAGATACCGATCGCGCTGCCTACCACCAGCGTGCCCAATAACCACCACAGTTGTGCGTCATAGCTCAGTACAATGACATAAAATTTAGCGATAAAGCCGGCGGTCAGTGGAATACCCGCCAGCGATAGCATCGCCACCGACAGCGTCGCCGCCTGCACCGGGTGTCGCCAAAACAGTCCGTTATAGGCGCGCAGGTCGGTGTCGTCTTCGCCACCGATCATATGCACCACCGACAGGGCGGCTAAAGTGGTGACAATGTACGCTGCTAAATAATAGCTCACCGCTGCCCGACCCAGCGGCGCTAATTGGCTGCCCTCGGCCAACTGTGGAAGGCTGATTAGAATCACCAACAGATAGCCAATATGGGCGGTAGATGAATACGCCAGCAGGCGTTTGATCTGCGTTTGGCGCAAGGCCAGCCAGTTGCCGATCAACATCGAGGCTATTGCCAGCGCGGCAAGCGCGTTGAGCAGCGCTGGGAAGTGATAGAGTTGGCCGTCGATCACAAAGCGCGTCAGCGCAATAAACATGGCACCCTTGGAGAGCGTCGCCAAAAAGCTGGTGACGGTGGTCGGAGCCCCTTGATAGACGTCGGGCGTCCACATATGAAAAGGCGCTAGCGATAACTTAAAACTAACTCCGGCGAGAACCATGGCGCTGCCCGCCATCACCAATAGCGGGTTTTGGTTGTAGGCAGCACCGACCTTGGCCCCTATTCCGGCGTAACTGAGGTCGCCGGTGGCGGCGTAGACCAGCGCAAAACCAAAAAGTAGCATAGCCGATGCACAAGCCGAGAGCACCAGGTATTTGATCGCCGCCTCGAGCGGTAGACTGCCGTCTTTGGGGAATGCGATCATCGCGTACAGCGCGATACCCATCAGCTCCATACCGAGCAATAACGACGCGATGTGGCAGGCTTGCGCCAAAACCACTGCACCGAGTGTTGCCAGCAGCAACAGCAGGTAAAATTCCTCTTTGCGGTGGCCCTCGGCGGGAAAGGCATCGCGGGCAAGCAGCAGGCTCACCAGCGCGGCAAACACCAACAGCGCGCTGAACCACAGACCCCAGAGATCAACTTTAAACAGCGGCGTGACCTGCTGCGTAAAGCCACCGGCATACTCGGCGCACCACAGCGTTATCAAAAGACCCACGGCAGCGATCCACCACGCCAGGCGGGGATTGCGCCGAATCGACGTCTGCGCCATCAACACGATGACGGTCAGCGACAGTGAAAGAATTGGCGCCAGCGCCAAGAGTTGTTGCGCTGTCATTGTGGCACCCCCTGTGCGCCCCATTGAACCAGTCCCAACACCGACGACTGGGTGGTGTCGAATATCGGTTGTGGATAAAGCCCGAGGGCCACAAGCGCGACGATCATCGCCGCCATGGTGAGCATTTCCCGCGCGCCAAAGTCGACCAGTTGCAGATTCTCAAAGCGCGGGTTGGGCTCGCCGTGGAACGCCCGCTGCATCAGCATTAGCGAATACACCGCACCGGTGATCAATCCAAGCGCCGCGATCACCGCTATCCAACGATCGGCTTGAAAGACACCCAGCAAAACTAAAAATTCGGCGACAAAATTTCCCAGTCCTGGCAATCCCAGCGAGGCGACCACAAAGAACATGGCCACCGCGCCCATGCGCGGCATGACCTGCCACAGGCCACCCATCTCCCGCATGTCGCGGCTGTGCAGACGTTCCTGTAGCGCCCCAGCGATCATAAACAGTGCGGCGGTGCTAAATCCATGGGCGATCATTTGCATCACCGCGCCCTGCAGCGCCAGTTCATTCAGGGCGTAGACGCCGAGCAGGATAAAGCCCATATGGCTGACGCTGCTATAGGCCACGAGCCGCTTAAAGTCGGTCTGCGCAAAGGCCAGCACGGCACCGTAGAGGATGCCGGCAACCCCCAAAAAAAGCGCAATCGGCGCAAATTCGACGGCGGCTGCAGGAAATAGCGGCACGGCAAAACGAATCAGGCCATAGGCGCCGGTCTTGAGAAGAATCCCGGCGAGGATCACGCTGCCGGCGGTCGGCGCTTGAGTGTGTGCGTCGGGCAGCCAAGTGTGAAACGGAAAGCCTGGTAGTTTGACCACAAAGGCGATAAAAAAGCCGAGCATTAACCAGTGCGCGGTGGTTTCGCTCATCGGCGTATGCAACAGGTCAAAATAACTAAAGCTGAAGACGCCAGTCGCCTCGCGGTGGGCAGCCACTAGCCCCAGCGTTGCCACCAACATCAGCAGACCGCTGGCCTGAGTAAAAATGAAAAACTTCATCGCCGCGTAAGCGCGATTTTCATGGCCCCAAATGGCGATCATAAAATACATGGGGATCAGCATCACTTCCCAAAATACGAAGAACAACAGCAGATCAACGGCCATAAAGACACCCAGCACACCGGCCAGCGTCCACAGCAGGTTGGCTTCGAAAAACCCCTGATGCTGATCGACGTCGGTCCATGAGGCGCTGACCGCAACGGCGCCTAAAACCAGCGTTAGCAATACCATTAACAGACTGATTCCATCGAGCGCCATTTCTAGGTTGATGCCAAATGCTGGGATCCAAGGGCTCTTAAAGTGCAAGAGCCAGGTGGCCGGGTCGCTTGGCGTCGACGCCTGTAGACGTTGCAGGTCCTCCATAGTCGCCATTTGAGCGAGCAGGTAACCGAGCGTCAGAGCAATGGTCGCGAGCGCCACCCAACGCGGCGCATTGCTGCTCAAACGCTCAGACAATGCCGCGATAACTCCGCCGACGAGGAGTATCAATATCAGATTGATCATGGCCATTAGAGCGCTCCCGGTGCAATGTTAAACGCGATGCCGAGCAGCGCGATCAAGCCGAACACCATGCTCGCGATATACCAGCGCATGCGCCCCGATTGGGTATTGCTGAGCCACTGGTGCAGCGTTTGATTAACATCGACGATGGCGCTGTAAACGCGGTCGACCGGTTCGCTCGAGAACAACGCCGCCAATCGATCGTAGGGGCGCACCAAAAGCCCATCGTAGAGTCGGTCGATGCCCCAGCCTGAAAACCAAAATTCGCGAAGCGCCTGGCCAGTCCCGCCCATGGTCCACGATGGCACGCTCAGTTGACGCCCGAGGTAGAGGCCGTAGGCAATGGCAAGGCCGACTAGCGGCACGCCGATCGAGACAATCTCGACCCAGTGCGCGGGGTGGTCGGCACTGGCGGTTGGGAACACCTGTGCCAGCGGTAGCGCAAAATAGCCACCGACCATCGACAGCGCGCAGAGTATGGTTAGTGGAATGGCCATGGCCCAGCCGATCTCGCGATCGGGCTCGGTCTTGGCGTTGCCGAAAAACACGATAAACACCAGACGAAAGCTATACACCGCGGTCAACAGCGCACCGAGTAATCCCGCGAGCCACAGCCACGGGCCAATGCTCGCCTGTTGGTAAGCCTGCAGAAGAATCTGATCCTTGCTAAAAAATCCGGAGGTCATGGGCAGTGCGGCGAGCGCTGCGGAACCGATCATAAAGCTCCAAAAAGTCACCGGCATACGGCTGCGCAGTCCGCCCATCTTAAAGATGTTGTGCTCGTGGTGGAGGCAGTGGATGATCGCGCCCGAACCGAGAAATAACAGCGCTTTAAAAAAAGCGTGGGTCATTAGATGGAAAATGCCCGCCGTCCAAGCGCCGACGCCGAGCGCCAAAAACATGTAGCCGATCTGGCTGATGGTCGAGTAGGCGAGTATGCGCTTGATATCCGATTGCATCAGCGCGGTCACGGCCGCTAGCAGCGAGGTCGCGATACCGACGATGGCGACGGTGGTCATGGCGGTGGGCGAGAGTAGGAACAGGCCGTGGGTGCGGGCGATTAAATAGACCCCGGCGGTGACCATGGTGGCGGCGTGAATCAGCGCGCTAACCGGCGTTGGACCGGCCATAGCGTCGGGCAGCCAGGTGTGCAGGGGCAGTTGCGCGGATTTTCCCGCGGCCCCTGCGAGTAGCAGTAAGCAGGCCAGTGTTGGCAGGCTGTCGCCGATCTGCCACTTGGCGTTGGCGGCGCCGACCATACTTTGAATATCCAGCGTGCCGAGTTCGGTAAACAGCAATAACAGGCCAAGTGCCATCGCCGTATCGCCGATACGGGTGACTATGAACGCCTTGCGCGCCGCACGGCCGTTGGCTCTGTCGGTGTACCAAAAACCCACCAGCAGATAGCTGCACACCCCAACGCCCTCCCAACCGAGATACAGCAGTAGTAAATTATCCGCCAGCACCAGTACCAACATGGCGGAGACAAACATATTTAGATAGGCAAAATAGCGAGCGTAGCTAGCGTCTTGATGCATAAATTCACTCGAAAATAAGTGAATTAAAAAGCCCACGCCGGTGATCACCGACATCATCACCAGGGTCAGGCCATCGACGTAAAAAGCCACACCCGGTGCCAGGTTGGCAACCTTCATCCAGGTCCATAGCGTGACCTCGATGGGTTGCGGATTGGCCATAAATTCTATTGCTAGCGTAGCGGTTGCGAGGGCGGCAGCGCCGACCGAACCGACCCCGAGCAGGGTGATCGTCGAGCGTGTCAGGCGTGCGCCAAAGATCATCAAAATCAGCGAACTCAGCAGCGGCAGGAGCGGCACTAAGCCGATAGCATTGCTCATGCTCAGCCCCTCATCCGGTTGGCATTGTCCATGTCGAGCGTTTTAAAGCGCCGTTGCACCTGCAGCACCAAACCCAGACCAACCGCCACTTCCGCGGCGGCAACGCTGAGAATGAGCATAAACATTATCTGCCCATCGGGCTGCCCCCAGTGCGCCCCAGCGGCGATAAACGCAAGGGCCGAGGCATTCAACATAACCTCCAGCGACATCAATATAAAGATGATGTTACGGCGCATCATCAATCCCAACATGCCGATGCAAAACAGCAAGGACGAGACAAGTAGCACGTGGTTGAGTGGCACAGCCAATTCTTGCATCGCCTAACCCTCCCGCTCGAGGGCACGGCGCCCGAGGTGGTAGGACCCGACCAGACCGGCGAGCAGCAACATCGAGGCCAATTCGACGGCCAGAACGTAGGGGCCAAAGAGCGCCATGCCGACCGTTTTTGCCGATACCACGCCGATTGAAGCGGGCCCGGTAATGGTCGACATTAGGTACAGTAGCTCGCCGAGCAACACCAGTGACAACGCCGCCGGGCCCGACCAGATGCGCGGTTGCAACCACTGCCGCTCGCGGGCGTCGCCCTCCTCGCCGAGGTTTAACATCATAATCACAAACACAAATAGCACCATGATGGCGCCGGCGTAGATAACGATCTCAAGCGCCGCTGCAAATGGCGCACCAATAATAAAGAAGATCACTGCCACCGCCAGCAACGAGACGATCAAGTAGATCAATGCATGAATGGCATTGGCGCGGGTCATGGCCAAAATGGTCGCTACCAGGGCGACCGCAGAGGCCAGATAAAACAATGTCACTTCAAGCATTGGCGGTATCCATGTCGGTTTTCTTATCGCGCACTTAGGGCAATAAACTCTTGGTGTCGATGGGCGTGGTTTCGTTGAGCGCTTCGCCCTTGTCCTTGGACGCCGTCTTGAGGCCAGAGACGCGGTAAAAGTTGTAATCTGGATATTTGCCGACGCCGTTGATGAGCAAGTGCTCTTTTTCGTAGACCATGTTCTGACGGTCGTATTCGCACATTTCAAAATCCGGTGTTAATTGAATCGCATAGGTCGGGCAGGCTTCCTCGCACATACCACACATGATGCAACGCGAGAAGTTGATGCGAAAAAACTCGGGGTACCAGGTGCCGTCGTCGCGGGTGTCTTTTTGCAGCGCAATGCAGTCCACTGGGCAGACCGCGGCACATAGGTTGCAGGCGACGCAGCGTTCCTCGCCATCGGGATCGCGGGTTAGCACAATGCGGCCGCGGTAGCGCGGCGCTAAATAGGGCATCTGCTCCGGGTATTGCACGGTCTCCGACTTGGTAAAGCTGTGTTTAAAGATCTCCCACAGGGTACGCAATTGACTCAACATTAAACGGCCTCCTCGAGCCATAACAAGATGCCGCCGGTGACCACCAAATTAACCAGCGTGATCGGCAGCATGACTTTCCAGCCCAGCGACATCAGTTGGTCGTATCGCGGTCGCGGTATCGCCGCCCGCAACAGCACGAAAAAGTTGATCACAAAACAAACTTTAATGCCGAACCAGACCAGCGGCGGCAACCAGTGCGCGATCGCTGCGGGGCCCATCCAGCCACCAAAAAATAAGGTCACGATCATGCACGAAATCAGCATCAGGCCGAGATATTCGCCGAGCATAAACATGGCAAATTTCATGCCGCCATACTCGGTGTGAAAACCCGCGGTCAGTTCGTGTTCGGCCTCCGGTAGATCGAACGGTAAGCGATGGCTCTCGGCGATGCCGGCGACCACAAACACCAGCAGTCCCAGCGCCTGCGAAAAACAGAACCAGACATCGCGTTGCGCGGCAACGATGTCGACCAAGCTAAAGCTACCGGACATCATCACTACACCCATTAGCGATAGCCCCATAAAGACTTCGTAGCTGACCATCTGCGACGCCGAGCGCAACCCGCCCAACAGCGCATACTTGTTGTTCGACGCCAAGCCGCCCAGCAGCACGCTGTAGACCGCCAGCGAGGTCATGCCGAGAAAGAACAACAGTCCGATATTGACATCGATGATTTGCATGCCGGGCGCGAACGGCACCACGGCAAAACCCATCATCATGGCGACCACAATCGCCGTCGGCGCAAAAATAAACACCATGCGATCGGCAAAGGGTGGTACCCAGTCATCTTTTAACAGCAACTTGATCATGTCGGCGGCGACTTGGCCGATGCCCCAGGGGCCGATGCGGTTGGGGCCGTGGCGATCTTGCCAAAAACCCAGCAGCCTGCGCTCCCACCACGTCAGCACTGCTGCGCCGGCCACGCCACCGACGAGTATCGCCAACGCCAACAGTATCGGTGCCCAGTCAAACATGTGGGTTGCCTCGATCGACGGCCATGGATTGGCGGTCGGTGGCGATCAAACTCGGCTGCGGTGGTCGCCAGTCTGTATCCCGTTGCAGATCGGCATGGGCGCCGGCGATCAATCCCCTGGTTGCGGCATAACCATAGCTGTAGCCGACGCATCCGGCCGCCATGCGATCGACGATTTTGACTGCGAGCGAGACGCTGTCGCGATTGGCGATAACCTTCAGTCGGTCGCCCTCGGCGACCTCTAGCTGCCCAGCCGTTTCCGCGCTGAGCGCGATAAAGGCATCGCCGGCTAATTCGGCGATTTCATCGCTGCGGGCGCTGAGTTCCTCTGAGCCGTGGAGGCGATGCACCGGCACCAATTGCCAGCGATCGTTGGGCGCTGCTCCGGTGGGTGTCGGTGTCTTCGGGGCGACGCCGTCGGCCGACGATATCAGCACGCGCACGCCGGATTGGCCACCCTTGAGCGGGCCATCGACCTCGGCTTGAAATTTTTGCAGCGCGTGATTGGAGTTCCAACCCGGCGACCAAACGTAGGGTGTGAGGGTCGATGGTTGATCCCGGTTGAGGCCCTCCATACTAAATGCCAAGGGCGTTTCGTGGTCCACCGGTTGCTGCGGTTCGTGAACAGAGACTCCTGCATTGATCGCGGTGCGGCCACTGTAGCGGTGGGTTTGGCGGGGTATTTTTTGACCGCGGTCGCGAAAACTCCGGTTCGGAGCGACTTCGTTTAGATGGGCAAATGCCGGTTGACTGGCGGCGCAGGCATCGACTACCTGATCGAACTGGGTCAGCGCTGTCAGTTGACTATTGCCGCTGAGCGCGGCCAGTTGCAACAGCCACTGCCAACTGGGCAGGCGTTGCTCGGCCGGTGGAAAGACCGGGAAAAAGCGCTGGGCGCGTCCTTCATGGTTGATTAAGGTGCCTTGAGATTCGGCAAAGGAGGCCGCCGGTAGAACCATGCTGGCGCGCTCGACAGTGGCGTTTTCAATGACATCGAGGGCAATGATTTTGGTTCCTGAGGCGACCAGCTTTTGCATCGAGGCGGCGTCTAGGCGGCGCGTTACGTCATTCTCCAAAATGACCAGCACATCCAGCTCAACAGCGCGCTCGACCATACCCTCAAGGGATAGATTGTTCGCGTGAGCGAGCATCGTCGCACCGACCGTATTCGATTCTGGCGCGGTTAAGCTGAGCATGGTCTGTGGGTTGTCGAGAGACAGCGCCTCGGCGATGGCTGCACCGGCGTCGATGATGTTGCTCTGCAACATACTGCTGCCGCTGATAATCAGCGGGCGCTCGGCTGCCGCCAGACTGCTAGCAAGCTCTTCGATCAGCGGGCTCTGCGCGGGCTCGCCCTGCAGCCGAGCGGCCAGATGGCGGCCAAATTCGGCGATGTCATCGGGTGCCAGAGTCACCGTGCGCTGGGCGATATCGTCGAGCCGACTGGCGTAACTTGTGACCACAAATAGCGGCGACAGCGCGTCTTGAGCGAGATTGCGCACAGCCGCATCCTGCCAACTGGGAAGTCCCATTTGCGTGGCCATCGCCAGTGATTTATTGCGCACCGCCTGACGCAAAGCCAGTGCCACGCGGGCCGCGGTATGGGTCAAATCCTCGCCGAGTATCAGCACCGCATCCGCCGATTCCATCTGTTTTATCGACGGGTTGATGGCCCGTGTCGATTGCAGGATTTGCAGTTGCCGATCGACCGTCGCGCGCTCGATATCTGCGATCCCAGAGGAAAATTGATCGGCACCTACCCAGGTCTGCAGCAGGAAATTGGCCTCTAGCGAGGCCCTTGGCGAGCCGATGCCGCCAATTTTTGCATTTTTCAGCCAGGCGCCGGCGGTGTCTAGGGCGGACGCTTGGTCGACCGCGGTGAAGCGCCCATCGGCATCCTGAATGCCGGCGTAGTCAATGCGCTGGTCGGCGTTGACATAGCTGTTGCCGAAGCGCCCGCGATCGCAGATAAAATAGCCGTTGATGTCGTCATGATAGCGGTTATGAACGCGCTTTAGACGGCCGTAGCGCTCGCCCGGAGCGATGTTGCAACCGACGCCGCAACCGCCGCAGATCGAAGGCGCCGATTGAAGATCCCACTTGCGGCTAAAATCGGCCAAAAATGGTTTGTCGGTAAACACCCCGGTCGGACAAACCTCGACAAGATTACCCGAAAATTCACTTTCTAATACGCCGTCCTGCTGGCGGCCAAAATACAGTCGGTCGCGCGATGCTTGGGCGCCGAGGTCGGTGCCGCCGGCGTAGTCGCGATAGAAGCGCTCGCAGCGATAGCAGGTGATACAGCGATTCATTTCGTGGTGAATGAGCGGGCCTAGATACTGGTTGCGATGGGTATTCTTTTTACCCCGATAGCGCCTATCTCGATGTCCAACCATCACCGTCATATCCTGCAGATGGCACTCGCCGCCCTCGGCACACACGGGGCAGTCGTGCGGGTGGTTGAGCATCAACGATTCGACCACCGCCTCGCGAAATTCAACCGCGTTGTTGGCGTCCAGTGAAAAGCGAGCGCCGTCGGTTACCTGGGTCATACAACCCATCACAATGCGGCCGCGCTCGTCGCTCGGGTTCTGGTATTGCACCAGAGCGCACTGGCGGCAAGAACCGATGGAGCCCATTGCCGGGTGCCAGCAAAAGTACGGCAAGTCGAGCCCGGCATTCAGGCACGCCTGTAGAATATTGTCGCCCTCTTTGACCTCGAGGGTTTGGCCGTCGATCGTGATGGTGGGCATCTAGCGGGCTCCTGTGCCGGTGTGGTAGGGGCAGTGGCCGCCGTCGACATGGCGTACAAAGTCGTCATAAAAATATTTCATTGCGCTCTGCAATGGTTCCATAGCCCCGGGCGCCAAGGCGCAGTGGGTATTGCCAATGGCGCCGATGTACTTCACTTGGTAAGCGAGTGTTTCTAGGTCCTCGCTGCGGCCAGCGCCGTTTTCGATGTCTTCGAGAACTTGCCGCGACCACGGCAATCCATCGCGGCACGGGGTGCAAAAACCGCAGGATTCTTGAGCGAAAAACCGAATTAGGTTGAGTACCATGCCGACGGGGCAGGTGCGGTCGTCGAGTATGATCATGGTGCCGGTACCCATGCGGCTACCAGCCGCACCAATCACGTTGTAATCCATCGCCAGATCGAGGTGTTCTGGAACCAAGAAATCGGTTGAACCACCGCCGGGCAAAAAGCCTTTCAGCTGGAATCCTGCGCGCATGCCGCCGGCGTGTTGGTCGATAATCTCGCGAATTGGCGTACCCATGGGCAATTCCCAACAGCCCGGATTGTTGACTTTGCCGCTAACCCCAAACAGTTTGGTGCCGCTGTCTTCGCCGACGCCAAGGGTTTTGAACCAGTCTGCACCGCGATCGATAATGTGTGGAATGTTGCACAGCGTCTCGACGTTGTTGACGATGGTGGGCCGGCCCCAGAGCCCACTCACCTGCGGGAAGGGAGGTTTAGCCCTGGGGTTGGCTCGCTTGCCCTCGAGCGCGTTGATCAGCGCGGTTTCCTCACCGCAGATGTAGCGCCCAGCGCTGGGATGGACGTACATTTGCAGATTAAAGTCCGAGCCGAGAATACGCTCGCCTAGGTAGCCGTTGGCGTAGCATTCAGCGATCGCATCGCGCAGTCGCTGGATCGCCACCAGATACTCTCCGCGGATAAAAATGTAGGCAATATCGGCACCGATGGTGTAGGCGGCGAGTATCATGCCCTCGATCAGTTGGTGCGGGTCGCACTCCATCAACAGGCGGTCTTTAAAAGTACCCGGTTCCATTTCATCGGCGTTGCAGACCAAGTACTTGTGGCCGGGTGTGCAGGCGTCTCCCCTCGGGACAAAGCTCCATTTCATGCCGGTTGGAAAGCCGGCACCGCCGCGACCGCGCAGGTTGGAATTTTTTACCACCGCCTGACAGTCGTCGGCCGACATCTCGGTGAGCGCTTTGCGCAGTCCGCGATAGCCGTGGTTGGCTTGATACGCCGCCAAATTTGTGGGATAGCGTTCGGGGCCGATATTGCGCGTTAAAACAGGTTCCATCAGTCTGTCCGCGCTTCGTTGTGAGCGCCGAATAACAGCTCGATGCGGGCGTCGTCGAGGTCGGTTATCAATTCGTCACCGACCATCATCACCGGCGCGCGATCGCAGGCACCGAGGCAGGGGACCGGCAGCAAGGTGTAGCGGTTATCGGTGGTGGTTTCGCCGTAATCGATCTGCAAATGTTGCGAGATTTTGGCTTTAATGCCATCGCAATCGGAGATCCAACAGCTCACGCTGTCGCAAAATAAAATGACTTTTTCGCCGACGGGGCGGCGGTAGATTAAATTGTAAAAAGTCGCGATGCCCTCGAGTTGTTCAGCCGACATATCTAGGTGTCTGGCGATTGCCATCAGGCAGTCATCTGACACCCAACCGCGCCGTGCTTGGACGATTTTAAGTGCGTCGATGGCAGCGCCAGATTTGTACGGAACATGGCTGAGTTCTGCATCGATGGCGTGAATTTCCTGGTGGCTAAGGACGGAGTTTAAATCGGTTTGAATGGGCTGCTGGGTCATCGGTCAACGTCCGCCATAACAAAGTCAATACTGGCAATAATAGCGATTAGATCGGGGATCATAAGGCCGCGACTAATCAGTGGAATTTGCTGCAAATGTGGGAACGACGGCGTGCGAATACGGGTGCGGTAGGAGTTGGTACCGCCGTCGCTGATCAGGTGATAGCTATTGATTCCCTTGGTCGCCTCGATCATCACCGAGGCCTCGCCCGCGGGAATTACTGGCCCCCAACTGACGTTTAAAAAATGATGTATCAGGGTTTCGATATCCTCCATGGTGCGCTCTTTGGGCGGTGGTGTGGTCGCTGCGTGCGTGCTCTTGTAAGGGCCAGAAGGCATGTTGTCGACGCATTGGCGAATGATTTTTAGGCTCTGGCGGATTTCTTCGATGCGCAGTTCGGCGCGCTCATAGCAGTCGCCGTTGTTGGAGGTCGGCACCTCGAAGTCAAACTGATCATAGCCGCCATAAGGACGTTTTTTACGCACGTCCCAATCGTTACCCGTGGCGCGTAATCCCGGTCCGGTAATGCCCCAATCCAGCGCCTCGCGCTCGGTGTAGACGCCGATACCGACGGTTCGATCCTTGAGTATTTTGTTTTGCATGGCCATCTTGTCGTATTGGTCGAGCCGCGCCGGCATGCCGTCGATAAACTCGCGCACCATGTGCTGCCAACCGTTGGGCAGATCTTGGCTAACGCCGCCAATCCGGAACCACGCTGGGTGCATGCGCCCGCCAGTGATGGCCTCGATAATGCCAAACAGACGTTCTCGATCGGCAAACATATAAAACACTGGTGACATCTGGCCGACGTCCTGCACAAAAGTACCGTAGAACACCAGATGACTGGCGATGCGAAATAATTCAGCGAGCATGATGCGGATGATTTTGGCTCGCTCTGGAACTTGGATCCCGGCGAGAATTTCGACCGATTGGATATACGCGAGATTGTTCATCACGCCGCCTAGATAATCGATGCGATCGGTGTAGGGGATATAGGTATGCCAGGTTTGGCGTTCGGCCATCTTTTCGGCACCGCGGTGGTGATAGCCGATGTCCGGCACCGAATCGACGATGACTTCGCCGTCGAGTTGCAGGGCAATGCGGAACACACCGTGGACGCTCGGATGGTTGGGGCCGAGGTTGAGGAACATGTACTCGTGATCCTCCGTTGCGGTTTGCATGCCCCACTCCTCCGGCCGGAAGCGCAGGGCTTCCTGTTCCCGAGCGACCCGTTCGGGGCCCATTTCAAAAGGCGCCATTTCTGTGGCGCGGGCGGGGTGGTCCTTGCGCAGCGCGTGACCTTCCCAGGTCGGCGGTAACAAAATACGGTACAGGTTGGGATGACCCTCAAAGGTGATGCCAAACATGTCCCAGGCCTCGCGTTCATACCAGTTGGCGTTGGGCCAAATAGCGATGCTGGTCGGCAGGTTGAGATCGCTCTCGGCGAGGCCGATTTTAATCCGCAGATCTTCGTTGCGGCGCATCGACAGCAGTTGATAGACGACGGTGAACTCTGCCGCAGGTTGCCCGGCGCGATGCTCGCGGGTGCGCTCGTCAATGGCAAATAGATCGTAGAGCATGCAGAAGTGGGGTCGTAAAAACGTCAGTACAGCGGTTAGATTTTCGCGACTAATCCACAGGGTGCGCACGCCGTCGGCACAGGGTTGATCGACAAATAGCGCCTCTCCGAATTCTCGGTAGAGGCGTTCTTCAACTGAACTTGCGGCTCGCATTGCGGCTGCTTGCATGTCGACCTCGGGGTAATTGATAAAAATATCTAGCTGTCTTTTGGTTCCCTTAATTCTGTCGCTTGGATTCGCTGTGCGGTGAGCTCATCGCGCTTGCTGATTTTTGTGGGTTTAATAATCCTCTGATCACCCGCAGCCCAACTGATCGGGCGGCGCTCTTTGCCAATCGATTCCTGCAGCATAATCAGCCCCTGCATCAGCGCCTCTGGACGCGGAGGACAACCGGGAACGTAGACGTCCACAGGAATAAATTTGTCGACCCCTTGGACCACCGAATAGATGTCGTACATACCGCCAGAATTGGCGCATGAACCCATGGAAATAATCCAGCGAGGCTCTAACAACTGGTCGTAGAGGCGTTGCACTACCGGTGCCATTTTTAGGAAGCAGGTGCCGGAGATAACCATTAAATCGGCTTGGCGGGGGGTGGCGCGGATGACCTCTGAACCGAACCGAGCGATGTCGTGGCGGCTGGTAAACGAGGTCGCCATTTCGACGTAACAACAGGATAGGCCAAAATTAAACGGCCACAGCGAGTGGGCCCGCCCCCAGGCGACCAAATCTTCGAGTTTGGCAAAGGCGACGTTGCGCTTGACCTGCTCCTCAACGGCGTCCATATTCAGCATGTCGTTGTCGTCACCGGGGCGACTTAGGCTCCATTTCATCGATCGGCTCCCTCTGCATTGCGTGCGTCGGCTTGCGCCTTGCGCAAGCCGATACGCTCTTTGTTGCCCCAGTCGAGACCGCCGCAGCGCCACTCGTAGACGAGCGCCAGCGTCAGCACAGCGATAAATACCAACATCGAAAAGTAGCCTTGCCAGCCGAGTTCAAAAAAGGCCACCGCCCAAGCAAAGATGAATACTGTCTCGAGATCGAAGATCACAAAGAAGATCGCGACCAGATAAAATTCCACCGAGATGCGGATTTGAGAATTGCCAACCGACACAATGCCGGATTCAAATGGCTCGTTGGTGGCATCTTCGCGGCGGCGCTGACCGAGCAGCCACGACAGCACCAACATGGTGATGACCAACAAAATTACCATCAGGGTATAGACCGCGAGGGGCCAAATTTCAGTGCTTGAGGTCGCCACTACACCTCCTCGCCACGGTTGTATCGGGCGGGCGCTGAGCGAGCATCCACTGCAGTTGACCAACCGCTGCTGGGCAGTCGGTTTTGGTTGCGTAAAAATACCCGTCGACTCCCCGTTTGGGGTGTCTTATAGATCCCTCTTAGCGGCATAAACACCTCTAATTAATTGACTGACTACAGGGCATAAGCCGCTTTATTAATAGATCAGTAATTACAAACTTCTTTATTTTATATTCTTTTTATTTATATTAAGTATTCGTCTTGTAAATATAAGGTAGCGAACTTCAACGCCTTTGGCAAGCGATTGTTAGCCATTATTTAGCAAATAGAGGTCTCTTTAAAGTCGTTGATGAGGGGCCAGATAAGCCCCTTGTTTGGCCCATTTGGATCGATTTTTTGTCCAATATGGACGTGAATAGCCATCGCGAGTTTTTTGATATGCCGTCCATGGCTATCGTCTTGGACGGCTAAAATGCCCGTGCTGTGGGGGTTTTAGCGTCGCTAAGATGGGCTCAAGCGTTTCAAGAGCGGTTGCTTCGCCGGCCCCAATACATGGCTGTCTTGATCTACTCATTAGCGGCTATCGGCTGGCGGTGTTACAGCGGCTTCGAGGGTTTTATGAGCGCCCGTTGGTTTGTTTTGGCGCGCCGGTCTCGAGGTTCATGGCGTGGATTAAAGTATCGATATCGGCAATGTTGAATCGGTTGCCGAGGGTTTGGTTGTAAATTTCAAGGTTGGATCGACACGCCTCGATGATATCGTCGCTGTGGTCGCCGGGCAGCGATGGCTGAGTGGCTTCAAACAGGCGTTGCAGGTGCAATTTTTCGGCATGTAATTCGAGTTTTTTGAGAGGCTGCCGGAGCCTCTCCGCAGCCGTTTGAGTCGGCATTGACTGGCTATTTTTAAGGCCCCGCCGCAACGCGCGCAGCGGCTTTATTACCCGTTCACGCCAATCTTGAGTGGTGCTCGTGATGCGCTCAATTGCGGTGTCGTTAAGTCGTCTTTTGAGACTCGCCAACCACAGCAAATACAATATAATACCTACATCTGCATGGCATCGATCCTGCAAGTTTAGGCAACTTTCAGCGACCTCTGGGCGGGCGTAGAGCGCGAGACAAAATAACCATAGCGGCGAGTCGGAACTATCTGGCATCATGCGATCATCGGAACCTCAAGTGTTCCATCACTATAGCAAGTTGTCATCTGTATGCCCAAAGCAGCCCAACCACTAGCGCGACAGACGTTGCAAACGTCGGTGATGTTTATGGTTTTTTTGGGCGCTATGTCGGCGCTGGCGCCGCTGTCTGTGGACGCCTACCTTCCGGTTCTCGGTCAACTGGCGGAACATTTTAAGGTCGATCTTGCGGCGGTTAATCTCACCATCAGTGCCTACTTGATTGGCAATGCCCTGGGGCAATTTTTCGGTGGTGCACTGTCCGATCAATTAGGCCGCAAACCGGTCGGTAGTTTCGCATTGTTGATCTTCTCCGCAGCCACCCTAGCGATCATATTGGCGCCGAGTATCTATGCGGTGCAGGGCCTGCGCGTCGTGCAAGCGCTGGGCGGGGGTGCCCTACTGGTGGTGTGCATGGCGCAGGTGCGCGACCTATATCCAGTCGAGGAGGTTCCCCGGCGTTTGGCCTCGGTTATTTTGGTGATGATGGTGGCACCGATGCTGGCACCGCTGCTGGGGTTATGGTTGTCGGCTTGGGGTTGGCAAATGATCTTTGTTTTTTTGGCGCTCTACGGTTTGCTGTGCTGGTATATCTTTACCTTTAAGATTCCTGAATTAATGCTCAAACCGCCTACTGGCGTCAACTTCGTGTCGCTGTTTGTCAATTACTGGGGGGTTCTCAAGCAGCGTCAAAATGGACGGCTCACGGCGCTTTTATACAACGTTTTTAGCGCTCTAACCGGCGCGGTTTACTTTGTCTACTTAACCAATGCAGCGCTGATTTTTGATCGTATTTTTGGTCTCTCGGCGCTGGCGTTTTGTTGGGTTTTTGCCGCCGGCGGTCTGAGCATGTTGCTGGGCAATTTTTTTGCTGCCCGACGAATGAAAACAACCTCGCCGATGGCGCTTATGGGGGAGGGTAATCTATTGCAACTGTCAGCGACTATATTGTTGTTTGCAGTTGCGATATTTGAACTAGCCGAGGTCTATTCGGTGGTCGTTCTGATCTGCCTGTGTCTATTTGCCGGCGGCGCGGTTAGGCCGACCGCCGCCGGCGTTTACATGACATTTTTTGATCACAACAGCGGTGCGGCGGCGTCGATACAGGCGACCCTGTTGTTTATGTTCGGCGCGCTAGTGGGCGCGCTGTCTGCGGTGCTATCGGCGGGGACGCTGATGCCGATTTTCGCCATTATGTTGCTCTGTAGCGCGGCGGCTCGCGGCGTTTTTATGGCGATTCGTCGCGCTGCGGTCGATGCCTCATAAAGCGCTCGTGGTGGCGTGATTGGGGTTCTAAAATAACCGTGGGATGATGGTTTTTCGCGTGGTTGCGGCGCCTGATCTTCACCGCACAAGGTGCCGATGCGAGCCATAAAACACATAAAAATGACGCGCTTGATTGTCCCACGCCTTTCCCATTATGTCGCTGTCGGTCACCTCTAGGCTGTGAATCACGGTTATCAAGAGCGTCTTTTCGCAATAGCTAAAAGCCTAAAATGCGCAAGCTTGCCCACGCCTCTATTCAGTCATGCAGTGCTCGTTGGGCAGCAACTCAAGCCCCAGCGTTGCGCAGGGGCTGGACGGCGTCATGTTTGGTGGTCGGCGGGTCGGGAGATAGCGATAAGGTGTTTAGTATTCCGCAATCGATAACAATATCTCGGTGATCTTTTGTTTTACGGCATCGACCTCATGGGATTCAATGTCGAGCGTTGCGCTGATAAAGGGTTCTAAAACGGCCCACGCCATCTCAATTGCCATGGCTGCGCCCATTCGGCCTTTCATGTCGGTCTCGGTCTCGGTCTCGGTCTCGGATGGGTCCCTGTTGTCGAGGAGCTTTTGTAAGGCTCTGCGCGGCACCGATATATTTTCCCGCAATTCCAGGGTTGCCAGTTCCAGCTCGCCGTCGATGGCGCAGCGAATGATCGCCATAATATAGGTTTTGTCCTTGCGCAACGCTAGCGGCGTCAAACCATCGACTTGGATGTGCGCCCAGTGTTCGTGGGCGAGTTTAGATACGGCCGCCTCTAGCAGGCCTCGCTTGCTGCCAAAGTAATGATGAATTTGGCCGTGGTTAACGCCGGCGAGCTTGGCAATGTCTCGGTTTGAAACCGCCTTAGGCCCCTTTTCAGCGAGCAGTTTACAGGCCGCTTTGAGGAGTTTTTGTTCAACATTGGCGCGCCCACGTGAGGCGGGTTTGGGTGATTTATCGGAAGTAGTCATGGATGTTTTTAAATTAGCCGAGTGGTCATAAAAACCCGAGTATAGTGCATTGTGTCTGCTTAGGGGATACAAAGTCAGATTGTTTTTTCGACTTGAATTTAGCCTATTAGCCGCAGGCTAATTCTTGCGCTGGGGTGATCTCCTATGGCGCCTGCGTGGCCTATTGGACGGGCCTGAACGGTGTCGAGAAAGCTTTTCATGACAGCTTATGTTGCCGACACACGGCGCTTTGCGGCAACCACCCCGTCGACCCATTAAAGTCTTCTCCGGTGACTCCGTCGCGGTATGCACTTGTCACCATTGCCGACGATACTTAGCGAACCGACGCGCCGAGAGAAAATGCGTTTCCCGCATTGATGATTGCAGAGCTACCCGTAGGTACCGATTACCGGCGGCTAGCTAGGCGCGGTGGTATGCGCTCTCAGTTGCTTTAGCTAACCGGCCATCTATTAAGTGCAGAATCTGCATGCTCAATGCAAGAATTGAATATCTACCTTGCGACTAAAAATATTGAATGGTTGCCACTGGCGTGAGCGATACTTTTTTGAGGGCAGCATAGCTATGGGGTTATTGGATCTAATTCACTGTGGGTTTCTCAGGTAGCGGCGATGGGTGATATCAAAAAACTGTGCATTATTGGCGCTGGATTCGCCGGATTGACCGCTGCTCGCGTGTTTAAAGCTTTGAATTACGACATCGCGCTCTACGAAAAAGATGCTGAGGTCGGTGGCGTGTGGGCGGCCTCGCGGCGCTATCCAGGTGTTACTACGCAAAACCCTCGGACGACCTACGAGCTGTCGGATTTTCCGATGCCGGCAGACTATCCCGAATGGCCAAGCGGCGAGCAGGTTCAAGCCTATATGCAGTCCTATGCGTTACATTATGATCTCTTATCGCAGATCCATTTAAATACTGAGGTGACTCGAGCGGTGTATGACTCGCCATCGCAAAGCTGGGATGTCGAAACTGTCTGCACCACCGCCGATGGGGACATAAAAAATAGTACTCAGCAGTTTGACTATCTGATCGTTGGCAACGGCATTTTTTCGATTCCATCGGTGCCCCATTTTCCTGGTGAAGAGGCCTTTTTGGCCGCGGGTGGCCGCCTTTGCCACACCAGTCAATTTAATCACCGCGAAGATGCCGCCGACCAGCATATGCTGGTGGTGGGATATGGCAAATCATCTTGCGACGTGGCCAACGCGATTTCTCCGATTGCCGCCAGTACTCGAGTGATAGCACGAAATCTAATCTGGAAGATACCCAAACTAATAGCCAATAAAATTAACTACAAGCACCTATTTTTGTCGCGCATGAGCGAGGCGTTGTTCCGCTATATTCGATTGCAAGGTATGGATCGATTTTTTCATACGGTCGGCAATCCGATAAGAAAAGGCCTACTAAAAAGCGTCGAGTACGTCATCGAAAAACAGCTAGGCCTGCGCCGTCTTGGCCTGCACCCTAACAAGCCCCTTGAAACTATTGCCCGCAGCACCGTGAGCCTGGTCTCCGATGGCTTTTATGAAGCCGTTGAGCGCGGTGACATTGCGCTGCATAAACACTGTGAAATTGTTGAGTTGATGGCGGGTAATGCACGACTATCCTCCGGTGAAGTGGTGCCAGCCGACATTGTTGTGTGCGGCACGGGATGGCATCAACGTTGCGCGTTTCTCGACCCCGACGTACTGAGCAAGGTCACAGACGAGCAGGGCAACTTTAGACTGTATCGCTCAATCCTCCCGGTCGATATGCCGCGGCTGGCTTTCAATGGTTACAACTCATCATTTTTTAGTCAACTCAATTGCGAGGTGGGCGCCCTTTGGCTTGCCGATCACCTCAACGGCGGATTTACGCTACCCAGCCTCCAGCAGCAGGACAGTGATATAGATGCGCGGCTTGCCTGGATGGAGGAGCGCACCGATGGCAAGCACTCGAAGGGCACCAATATCATCCCGTTTTCGATTCACAATATTGATGAACTGCTCGGCGATATGAATATGAACGTCGGCCGTTTTCGGCAATTTTTACAATGGATCGGGGCACTGCAGCCGAAAAGTTATGGCTACTTGCTACCGCAATTACAAAAAAAGTATCTTGATAAATAACCGAGGACGAGGCTAATGGCTCAGCGATTTGATTTTGTCGTCGTGGGCAGTGGTATTAACTCGCTGTGCTGCGCCGCACTGCTGGCTAAAAAAGGCTATACGGTATCTGTGCTGGAACGTAACGACTATCTCGGTGGCTGCATTAAGACCGCTGAGATCACCTTGCCAGGGTTTAAACACGATGTATTATCCGGATTTCACCCGTTATTTGTCACCTCAGCCAACTATACAGAACTGTCAGACGATCTGGCACGCCATGGTTTGGAATACCTTAATACCAGTAAACCCACGGCGTCCGTGACATCCAGTCAACAGGCTTGCGTGTTGACGACGTCCAGAGAAGCCAATGTGCGCGCCTTTAACTCGCTTGCCACTGGCGACGGCGATCGGTATGCAAAAACCATGCGCGAAATGGAGGGCGATGCCGAGTTTACGTTTGGGGTGCTGGGCGGCGAGTTGATGCGGGTCAATATGTTGTGGCTGTTAATCAAGCAATTTCGACAGCGAAAACTCACCGGGATAATCGATTTTCTGGGTGACGCCATGCTGTCGAGCAGAGATTGGTTGTCACAAAGATTTCACTCACCCGCTATTCAAGCGCTATTAGCGCCTTGGATTTTGCACACTGGGTTGGGCCCCGACGCCAATTTTTCCGGCGCGATGAATCGACTGATTGCCTTTAGCTTGGAGTCTGCAGGCATGCCTATTGTCAAGGGCGGCAGTGATAAGTTGGTGGCAGCTTTTGTCGGTTTGATCGAAGAGTGCGGGGGCGTCTTGACGACCGATGCTCATGTCGAGCAAATACTTGTCAAATCCGGCGTTGCCAACGGTGTGGTCGTCGCAGGTCAAGATCCTATTTACGCAAATCGCGCGGTGATCTGTAATGTCACACCCAACCAGCTATACGAAACGTTACTCGACCGGCAATGGGTGCCCGACAACATCGTGCAACAGGCTGCTGGCTATCGTTATGGGCGCGCCGGCATGCAAATACACTTGGCGCTAAAGGGTCGGCCGGAGTGGCTTGAGAAAAGCTTAAACGATGTTGCCATGGTGCACATTAGCGATGGTATCGACAGCGTTGCTAAGGCGGTAAATCAGGCTGAATGTGGCTTGTTACCAGAGCAGGCGACGATTGTCGTCGCGCAACCCACAGTGGTCGATCCAAGTCGCGCTCCCAAGGGTCATTCAATCCTGTGGATACAACTACAAGAGTTACCCCGCGTGATTTTGGGCGACGCCGCTGAGACGATCCCAATACCCGAGGGCGGCGTTTGGAATCATCAGGTTAGAGAGGCCTACGCAGACCGTATTATCGATCGAATCTGCGAATATATTCCGGCCTTAAAGACCGCTATCTTGTGTCGGGAAGTGCTCTCGCCAGCCGATTTACAGGCGATGAATATCAATCTCGTCGGCGGCGATCCCTATTCGGGCCACTGTGGTATGCAGCAGTTTTTCTTCTGGCGGCCTTTCAAATCGCTTAAAAACCATGCAACCACGGTGAAAAATCTCTATCACATTGGTGCGTCTAGCCATCCTGGTCCGGGGTTGGGCGGCGGTTCTGGCTACATGGTAGCGAAACACTTGGCGCGAGCCACATAAATTTCACACTAGTCAACAATAAAAAAGGAAAGTGACATGGCAAATCTAACGAATAAAGTGGCAATAGTCACCGGTGGTGCGGCCTCCATCGGTCGCGATATCAGCAGAGAACTGCATGCTCAGGGCGCGCGCGTGGTGATTGCAGCCCGAACGGAGGAAAAGGGTCATCGGTTGGCAGCTGAATTGGGTGCCGGTGCGCTCTATGTGCAAACCGATATTACTGACGACGAGCAATTAGAGAATTTGATTGCGCGCACTCTGTCTGAGTTTGGCGGTCTTGATATTCTGGTAAATAATGCTTGCTCCTACGATGATGACGGGGCCCAAACAGATCGGCAAACCTGGCTATCGACGATTAATACCTCGGCGATTTCCGCGGCAATATTGGGTGAAATGGCG
>CALGJN010000289.1:0-2122 GCA_937920185.1 uncultured Cellvibrionales bacterium
TGGAACTGGGTGGTTCGGCGCTTTACGGCGTGACGCTAGCAGCCTACGTACTAGCAGCGTTAGTGTCCACCGCCTGGTGTGGCGATTGGCTCGACCGGCATGGGCCCTACGGGGCATTTAACATCGCGTTGCTGTGCTTTGCCGGGGGTCTAATATTGGCAACTCAAGCGCAAACTATAGAGACTTTTATATTTGCGCGGATTCTCCAAGGGATTGGCGGCGGTATTGTCTTTACTCTGGCCTACAGCGTTACCAATCAGCTATGCGCTGCAGATGAAAAGTCGCGGATGGTGGCTTGGCTGGATAGTGCCTGGCTATTGCCCTCGCTGTTAGCACCAGCATTTGCAGGCCTGTTAGTCGAGGTCTGGAGTTGGCGGGGACTTTTTTGGCTGCAATTGCCACTGTTATTGGTCATGGCAGTGCTACTAAAAAAACCGATGAGACAACTTCGGCGCCCGCTTACGGCTTATAAATTTGCGAGTTTAATTGGTGCCTTGCGCATCGGTCTATGTTGTCTGGCGGTGGTGGTGTTGACGGCACAACCACTGCACAGCGGTTGGCTGTTGTTACTACCATTGGGTTGGATGATGTGGCGTCCGCTGTCGCATGTGTTGCCGCCGCAATGGTGGCAGTTGCGTACTCCACTAGCGTTGACCGTAGTTTTGCATGGTGGGGTATTTTTTGTATTTTATGGGGTTGAATTGTACTTGCCTCTATATTTAATCGAGGCGCGTGGTATGGGTATAACGGCTACGGGGCTGGCGTTGACCTGCGCAGCTTTTGCCTGGGTTGGCGCATCTTTTTTACAATCCGTAGCAGATCGGCATATTAGTCACCGCCAGTCACTACTCGTGGGTATATTATTGTTTGCACTGGCTTTGCTGATGTTGGCACTATTGTTACTGCCGACAATGCCGTTGTGGATAATCTATCCAGCTTGGGGGCTGATGGGATTTGGTATGGGATTCGCTTACAACAGTGTCGCGACAGCGGCGATGTTAGCTACCGAGAGCGGTCGCGAGGGCGCCACGGCAAGTGCTACAGGGGTTATGGACAGTCTTGGCATTGGATTGGCTGCAGGTCTTGGTGGCGCACTGAAGAATCAAGTCGAGTATCGCGGTGGAGGCTTAGACCTCTTTATGCAGTTGATTGGTTTGTTGATGTTAGCGGTAAGCTTTTGGTTAGCATGGACTACCTGGAGGCGCTTTCCGAAGGATAAATCTTGGCACCTTGGCCCTTGATGAAACGAATGTAGCGTTTGTCGGCGACCGATGGCGTAGGGTCTTTTAAATGCCGCAAAAACGTACAAGATGCGACCAAAAAACTCTGACGCTGAATTGTCAGCGCTAAAGTGGCTGTTTGCAGCCAAATAATGGAGACAAAAATGAAAAATTATCGGCAGTTTTACATCGATGGGCAATGGATCGATAGTGTTCATGCATGCGATTTTACAGTTGAAAACCCGTCCACTGAACAACTGATTGGGGTAATTTCTCTCGGCTCTAGTGATGATGTCGATATTGCCGTAGCTGCCGCACGCCGAGCATTTGCCAGCTACGCTCAGACATCGCGAGAGGCGCGTATAGCGCTACTGGAACAGTTACTCGCGGTATACATAGATCGCTGCGACGAAATGGCTGAAGCGATTAGTCTCGAGATGGGTGCGCCAATCGACTTTGCCATTGAGGATCAGGCTTACTGTGGCCGCGGTCATATAGAGGCTGCGTTAATGGCGCTAAAGACCTTCGAGTTTAAGCAAAAACGACAGAATGCGACTATTGTCAGAGAGCCCATTGGAGTCTGCGGTTTTATCACTCCCTGGAATTGGCCGATTAATCAAATTTCTTGCAAAGTGGCTCCGGCGTTGGCGACTGGTTGTACCATGTTGCTCAAGCCGAGTGAGATAGCGCCGCTGTCGGCGCAGATCTTTAGCGAGATGATTCATCAAGCGGGAATTCCAGCCGGAGTTTACAATATGATTCACGGTGATGGACCTGGTGTCGGCACGGCTATTTCCTGCCATCCGGATATTGATATGGTGTCATTTACCGGTTCGACCCGCGCAGGAAGAGCTGTTTCACACTCCGCCGCCGAGAGCATAAAACGGGTGACCCTAGAGTTG
>CALGJN010000290.1:0-3566 GCA_937920185.1 uncultured Cellvibrionales bacterium
GAGCGATGATGGCGACTATCCCGAGTTGTCGAACAACGCTAAAAAAGTCCGTTTGTCCCCTGTACAATATCTTTCAGCGCTGCTGCTAAACCATCCTGATCTCGCCCAACATGTTGACGATAGCTCGCTTTTGGCTAGCTCGCCCGATCCGGAGGTAAAACTTTTCATGCGACTGCTACTGGCTGTGCAGCAGCATCCCAACTACAAATCTGCCCAACTGATCGCTTACTGGCTGGGCAATCCGGATGCGCAGCAAGAGGCACGTCACTTGCAGTCATTGGCGTCGAGCGAACTCTATCACCCGCCGACGGGCACCGGTAGAGACGACCACGCAGAGTTTTGCGATGCGCTCAATCATGTCCAACGACAGATCTTTGAAGCGCTGCCAGATACCCATAAAGCCCGCCACCTTTTGGCCCGCGAAACCCTCAATGAAAGAGAAATCAAACAGTTACATAAAATCCATGTCAAACTACCGCAAGATACAGCAGGGAAACAACTAAAAAGCGATATAAAACAGCGGCTTGTAATATCCTACACGAAAAAAAAATAAACCTAAATAGTCTGGGACAAGCGTTTATTTATCGGCTATAATTGCGCGCTAATTTTTGGGCTCTTACTGACATATCCTATGACCGAAAATACTCGAAAGCAACAATCTGGCATTAAAGATCTCATTGCTAAAGGCCGCGAACAGGGATACCTGACCTACGCCGAAGTCAATGACCACCTCCCTGAAGACATCGCCGATCCAGAGCAAGTCGAAGACATCATTCAAATGATCAACGACATGGGTATCACCGTGTTTGAGACTGCACCGGATGCCGAGACTCTGCTGATGATGTCGGGCGACAACACACCGGACGAAGTAGCTGCTGCCGAGGCCGCCGCGGCACTTGCTTCGGTGGAATCAGAGCAACATCGCACCACCGACCCAGTGCGCATGTATATGCGTGAAATGGGCTCGGTTGAGCTGCTCACGCGCGAGGGTGAAATCGAAATCGCCAAGCGTATTGAAGAGGGCACCAGAGAACTCATGGCGGCGATCACCGAGTGGCCTTCATCGGTCGCCAAGGTGATGGCAGAATTCGACAAAATCGAGCCTGGCGAACGGCGACTGACCGACATTATTAGCGGCTATCTAAACCCGATGGACCACGTTCCATCGGCACTCGCTCAACAACAGGCCGCAGAGGCGCTGAAAGCTGAATCGGGCGAGGATGACGAAGCTGACGAGGACGAGGAAGAAGAAGAACAGCACGAAGGCGGGCTGGACCCTGAAGAAGCTGCGCAACGTTTTAGCGATATACGCGCACAACTGAGCAAGACCGAACGCTCTATAGAGCGCTACGGTCGCTCGTCAAAAAGTGCGGTTAGCAACGTTCAAGCACTGGCTGACCTATTTAAATACCTGAAGCTCACGCCACGCCAATTCGACCCGTTAATCTCAGTGCTAAAACGCGCGGTGGAGAGCGTCCGGCGAGAAGAACGCAACCTGCTAGACCTCTGTGTCCGCAAGGCTAAAATGCCGCGCAAGGCGTTTATCAAGGAATTTCCAGGCCATGAGAGCGACCAACAGTGGTCGACAGACATCAGTCAATCCAGTTCCGCCTGGGCCTCTGGCTTCGACGTACAACTTATCGAGATCCACAGATCGCAGCGTAAGCTGGACAAAATTGAGCGCGAGAGCGGCTTCAGCATAGCTCAGATCAAAGATATCAATCGGCGTCTGACCATTGGCGAGGCGATGTCGCGTCGCGCCAAAAAAGAAATGGTCGAAGCCAATTTGCGACTGGTGATTTCCATTGCCAAAAAATATACCAACCGTGGCCTGCAGTTTTTAGATTTAATCCAGGAAGGCAACATCGGATTGATGAAGGCGGTCGATAAGTTTGAGTACCGTCGCGGTTATAAGTTTTCTACCTACGCCACCTGGTGGATACGACAGGCTATCACCCGCTCGATCGCCGACCAAGCGCGGACCATCCGTATACCGGTGCACATGATCGAGACGATCAATAAGCTCAACCGTATTTCGCGACAGATGTTGCAGGAAATGGGTCGCGAACCGACGCCAGAAGAACTCGCCGAACGCATGGAAATGCCCGAAGACAAAATTCGCAAGGTACTCAAGATCGCCAAGGAACCGATTTCCATGGAGACTCCGATTGGCGAGGACGAAGATGCCAGTATCGGCGATCTGATTGAAGACATCACCATCGCCCTGCCGATCGACGAGGCCACCAAACACAACCTCACTGAGTCGACCCGCGGCGTGCTGAGCAGCCTGACCGCCCGCGAGGCCAAAGTGCTGCGCATGCGCTTTGGTATCGACATGAACACCGATCACACCTTGGAAGAAGTTGGCAAGCAGTTCGACGTCACGCGTGAACGTATTCGGCAGATTGAAGCCAAGGCGCTGCGTAAACTCCGCCATCCGACACGCTCGGACCACCTGCGCAGCTTCATTGACGAATAGCTGCATTGACGAATAGCTGCATTGATTATCTGCACCAAATGCACAAGCTGCCTCGGGTGCAGTGCAACCCTCTAGCCAGTCTAGATAACTAGGCAGTGCACAGATTAAAGGGCCCATAGCTCAGTTGGTTAGAGCAGTCGACTCATAATCGATTGGTCGTAGGTTCAAGTCCTACTGGGCCCACCATTTTCGCTGACAGCGCTTGTTTTTTGCCTTCTCTCGGACGATTGGTATAGGCACCAAGCAACGCGAACCTGCAAGCCAACCACCACTCAATAATAGACGCCAACAGCGATCTGACGGGTCTCGTAAAGAGCCAATGGGTCGGCGATTAATGGAATGCTCCGTTGGCGTTTTCGATCCATCTACAGCGCTTTTTTCTGCAGGCTGACGGCACTTTCAAAATTACCACTGACGCATAAGCCGCCGCACGAGTTTCTACGATTCTTAAATCATCAAAATATGAGACCGGATCGGTCTCGCGTAATGTTATCGCTCGCTGACCATCGCAATCAGCTGCGACAGTCAACGTCGACAGCTCCCAAACCAGAAAAAGTCTCTACACGAAGTCATCGCTTAGCGCCGCACTATCCAGCCACGCCTTGGCCGCAACGGATCGATAAAACCGCTGCTCCGGTGCGGTCAAGGCGGTCTGCGCCGGTGAAAAGCCCGACGCTGCCGCCGCGCTAATCCACGTATAGCAAAGTCTTTATCCACTTCGCAGCCCTGCCCGATCAGCATGTTGCATGCCCAACTCAAATTGCGCGTCAGCTAGGCCGTTTTGGGATGACTTAAACAACCACTGATTACCGGCTTTATGGTCGAGATTCACATTTTTGCTTAAGGTTTTAAAATATCAAAGTATCAAAGTATCAAAGTATTTAAGTGCAACCCATAGTTGTATTGTACGACCTCACCGGCACCATCGGCACCATCGGCTTGAGCACGTCATTCAGCGTTTGGCTTCATTTTTTTTGCGTACTTTTTTTCCTATGGCTGCCCGGATATTTTAGAGTTTTCTGAAGCTCACTATCACTATATTGAATTTGAGCGCAATTGATGGCGATAGCGCCAAAAAAATGTTGAT
>CALGJN010000291.1:0-2676 GCA_937920185.1 uncultured Cellvibrionales bacterium
CCTATCGAACCCTTGTCTCTGGGTCAATCAGTCCGTGAGATTTTTATGAAATATCGACACTTCACTGTTATTATCGAGTGAAATTAGGCGTCTATGGGCATATTTTGCAGTTTTTTTGAGGAAAATGCGTCCTATGTGTGTATGAAAATTTTACGTTTGAATTTAGCTGGCCAACCGATTGAATGGCTTGCGTGGCAGCAAGCGTTGTGTCTTTACGCCAGAGATTTGGTGGTATGGACCCTCGGCGATGTCGTTCGTGAAGTCCGCGGCGGTATTTGTCGACGCAATGGGCGGCAGTCGGTACAGACTCTGCCAGGAATTATTGCCTGCGGCGGCGATCGACTCACCCCGCCCCGGCAATTTCATCGCTTGAGTAACCCGGCCTTGTTTTCGCGCGATGCTTATACTTGCATGTATTGTGGCAACCGGCCTGGCGTCGGATTACTGACCCGCGACCATGTGCAGCCAAAATCGCGCGGCGGTCAAGACCGTTGGGAAAATGTCGTGACCGCCTGTCGGCGTTGCAACCAGTTTAAGTCGAATCGCACGCCGCAAGAGGCGCGCATGCAACTTTTAGAACTTCCGTTCCGACCGAACAATGCCGAGTTTTTGGCGTTGATTAATGAGCGGCGAATTTCTGCCCAGCAACTGGATTTTTTACGCAGCCAGTTTTCTCGCAACAGTCGACTGCGTTAACCGCTGCACGGGGCTTGGCCGGTTTTGTACGCTTGCTACAAAGATTGTTTGAATTATATTCAAAAGAATGCTAATTTTGACAATAAATAGTAACGCGTCGTCGAGGTCTGCAAATCTGCTGGTCTTGTGACGCAGTATCGCCATCTGCTGGCTTCGTTTGCAGGCAATTCACCTCGGTAGGAGTAGGCAATGAGTTTTGAGTTAGACGAAGAGAATCAATTGTTTCGTGAAACCACTAGAAAATGGATCGATAAAGAGTTTCCCAAAGATTGGTGCCGCGAAATAGAGACCCACGAGCATCAATTTCCGACCGAATTTTGGGACAAGTTGGTGGCCTATGGGGCCCACGGTATCGGTATCCCCGAAGAGTACGGCGGTCTTGGCGGCAGTATCACCACCCAGAGTATTTTTGCTCGAGAACTTTCGCGCACGGCCGGTGGTTTGAGTTGGATCTGGGGCGTGACCTCGTTTTCTGGCAGTAAGGCGATGGGCTATTGTGGCACCGAAGAACAGAAGCAGAAATTTTTGCCGCAGATTGCCGCCGGAGAGCTCAAGACTGCGATGAGCTATACCGAGCCGGGCGGTGGTACCGACCTGCTGGGTGGTATGAAAACCACCGCCAAAAAAGCCGATGGTGGCTGGGTTATCAACGGCGAAAAAATCTGGAGCACGCTGGCGAGTAACGCCGATTACTTGTTGGTATTAGCGCGCAGCAATCGCGACGTGGTCAAGCGCTCCGACGGCATTTCGATGTTTTTTGTTCCCGCCAAAAGTGACGGTATCACCATGACCGAATTGCCAAAGCTGGGCATGCGCGCGGCCAGTTCTTGTTCGGTCTACCTCGAAGACGTATTCGTACCAGACGAATTGCTGCTCGGTGAGGAAGGCAAGGGTTGGTATGCGTCGACCAAGCCGCTCAACAACGAACGTTTGATCAATGCCGCGACCTGCCTGGGTATGCTCGATGGGGTTTTGGAAGACGCTGTAGAGCATCTAAAAACCCGTCATGCGTTTGGCAAACCGATCGGTCAGTTTCAAGCGTTGCAGCACTATGTTGCCGAGATGGCCATGTGGCAGTTGCAGGGTGAGCTGATGATGTATCACACCGCTCGCCTGCAAGAGCAGGGGCGCCCCAACGCAACTGAATCGGCGATGGTCAAAACGCTGTGCTCGGAATACGCTGGCAAGGCCGCAGATCTCGGTATCCAGATCCTTGGTGGCATGGGCTATTCTGCAGAGACCGACATGCAGCGCTATTGGCGGGATTCGCGCCTTTTGCGGATTGGCCCAGTGAGCAACGAAATGGCGCGCAACCAAATTGCCGAAAGTTTTGGGCTACCGCGTTCCTACTAGGTGTCCAATGTTGCGCTCGAGTAGCAGCAAAGTCGCGGCTGAGGGATGACTATGCAGATAGACAGTAAGGCCACGGTGCAGGCGTTTTTAGACGCCTCGGTGCGCGGCGATGAGAGCGCTATGCGCGCATTGCTGCACGTCGATATCGAAGTGGTCGAGGCGGATTCGCTGCCTTACGGCGGCGTTCACCGCGGTGCGGACGGTTTTATCGCGCTGATTAGGCGTGTTTTCACCACCTGGCGAGACACCCAGGTGAGCGTGCAGTCGGTGGTTGCAGAGGGTGAACAGGTGGTGATGCTGGCCACCATGACCGGCCGTGGTCGCGAGACCGGCACCGCGTTTACGATGCCGATCGCCGAGGTCTGGACGTTGCGCGACGGTAAGATTTTGCGCGTTACGCCGCACTACTTGGATACCCAGTTGCTCTGCGATATTGCCGCCGGGCGACTTTAATCAAAACATCGCTCGATCGACCATCGTAGGCGAACCCTGCGTGGAGCCGATGGCGCATGAATGCCCATTCGGCCCGTAGGGTTTGCCAAGAGTTATTGCGCGAACAGCCCGTTGGCTATGGGGTGAACATCGCCTAGCGGGTTACAAACAAAAGCGGGTATCTAACTAAAGCTC
>CALGJN010000292.1:0-2872 GCA_937920185.1 uncultured Cellvibrionales bacterium
GCCGCGCGATTAATGAAAAAATAGACGCTGGAAAACTCTACGCGGTCGATGAGGCAGTTGGACTGTTGAAGGAACTGTCGACGGTCAAGTTTACTGAAACCGTCGACGTGGCTATCAATTTGGGCATCGACCCACGTAAATCCGATCAGGTAGTGCGCGGTGCGACCACTCTGCCCAATGGTACTGGCAAGCACGTTCGGGTCTGCGTCTTTGCTCAGGGAGATGCGGCCGACGCGGCAACTGCTGCGGGCGCCGAGCTGGTCGGAATGGACGAACTCGCGGCTGATATCAAGGCCGGAAATCTAAATTTTGACGTGGTTATTGCTGCGCCAGACGCGATGCGTGTTGTCGGTATGCTGGGCAAGGTGCTCGGTCCTAGAGGGCTGATGCCGAATCCAAAGTCAGGCACCGTTACGCCAGACGTAGCCACCGCAGTGAAGAACGCCAAGTCCGGGCAGGTTCGCTTTCGCGCTGACAAAAACGGCATCGTCCACGGCGGTATCGGGATCTTGTCATTCGACGTTGCGGCGCTGAAAGGCAATCTTGAGGCGTTGATGGTCGACTTGGCTAAGTCCAAGCCGGCCTCGGCCAAAGGCATCTACCTGCAAAAAATTACCCTGTCGTCGACCATGGGCCCCGGTCTGGTTATCGACAAGGCGTCGCTGGAGATTTAACAGAATTCTCGGTGTAAGCCGAGGCAACAACTTTGGGGTCGCGCGTGCTTTTGGTGCGCGTTGACTGTCAAAGACCGCAGGTGCCCGCAAGGGTTTAATGAATGTTGGGATGGTGTCCAGCGCCTGCGCAGATAGTGAACCCGGAACTCGACTGAATGGTCTTGTTGCATTTCACTTTGGGGATTGTGATCGCTTGATCGCAATTTAAACAGAGGTCAAATATGGATAAATGTTATGCCATTAAATCTCGATGATAAAAAAGCCATAGTGGCTGAGGTGCAGGCGACCGCAGAACAATCGTTGTCGCTGGTTATCGCCGACGCCCGTGGTGTCGATGTCACCGACATGACGGCATTGCGCGCCAAGGCGAGAGAGGAGAACGTGCAAATACGCGTTATCCGCAACACGCTGGCCAAGCGCGCTTTTGCACAGACCGAATATGCCTGTGTCGACGATATTCTTGTCGGTCCCTCGCTGTTCGGTTTTTCGATGGAGGATCCTGGAGCAGCCGCTCGACTTTTTAAAGATTTTTCAAAAGATAATGAAAACTTTGAAGTCAAAGCGTTGTCTGTAAGTGGACAGCTTCTCGAAAGCGCACAAATCGATGTGCTCGCCACCTTGCCTACGCTAGATCAGGCGCTGGGTATGTTGGCATCGGTGACATTAGCCCCTATCACCAAATTGGTTCGCACGTTCAATGAAGTGCCGACCAAGGCGACCCGTGTAGTGGCAGCAATTCGCGACCAAAAAGAGCAGGCGGCTTAGCTGACTGCGGTTAAATTAGACAATTAAGGAGGCCCACAATGGCCCTATCACAAGAAGATATTTTGAATGCAATTGCCGAGATGAGCGTAATGGATGTTGTCGCGCTGGTCAGTGCTATGGAAGAAAAGTTTGGCGTTTCGGCGCAGGCCGCTGTAGCGGTTGCTGCAGCACCAGCAGCCGGTGGCGAAGCTGCCGCTGTTGAGCAGACCGAGTTCGACGTCGTGTTGACCGCTGCCGGCGACAAAAAGGTCAACGTGATCAAGGCTGTCCGCGCGATCACAGGTCTCGGTCTTAAAGAGGCCAAAGGTATGGTTGACGGTGCTCCATCGAGCGTCAAAGAAGGCGTGTCGAAAGATGATGCCGAAGACGCTAAGAAGCAGTTGGAAGAAGCTGGCGCCAGCGTCGAACTCAAGTAGGTCGTTCGACGCGTTTCGCCTAGTTGGGTTGAAGGGCTGTGCCCTTCAACCCGCTGCTGCATCCGGCGGCAGAGAGAACCTGAGAATGGTTTTCAGATTGATAGTTTCCCAATAAGATAATCTCGAGGAACACAGATGGCATACTCCTTCACTGAGAAGAAAAGAATCCGCAAAAATTTTGGCAAGTTGCCGAATGTGATGGATTTACCCTATTTGTTGGCAATTCAGCTCGATTCTTATAAGAACTTTACGCAGGTGGGTGTGGCTGTCGGCGATCGACAGAATACCGGCTTGCACGCGGCTCTCAACTCGATTTTTCCGATTGTTGGCTATGCCGGCTATGCGGCGCTCGAGTATGTCGACTATGTGTTGGGTAAGCCTGCCTTCGATGTCGAGGAGTGCAAACTCCGCGGTGTGACCTATTCGGTGCCTTTGCGGGTCCGAGTCCGGTTGGTAATTTACGACAAGGAATCGACCAACAAAGCGATCAAAGACATTAAAGAGCAGGAGGTCTATCTCGGTGAAATTCCGCTGATGACCGATAATGGCACATTTATCATCAATGGCACCGAGCGTGTTATTGTCTCTCAGTTACATCGTTCTCCCGGCGTGATTTTTGACCATGATAAGGGCAAGACCCACTCCTCCGGCAAGCTGTTGTACACCGCGAGAGTGATTCCCTATCGCGGCTCTTGGTTGGATTTTGAATTTGATCCAAAAGACTTGCTGTACGTCCGTATCGATCGACGACGCAAACTGCCGGCGACGATTTTATTGCGCGCACTGGGTTACTCAAGCGAAGAAATCCTCGACACGTTTTTTGATTCGAGCGTGTTTAACTACAAAAATAACGTCTTTTCTCTAGATCTCGATCCGGAGCGCCTGCGTGGTGAGATCGCGGTTTTTGAAATCAAAGATAACAGTGGCGATGTGGTGGTGCAAAAAGGTCGCCGCATCACTGCACGGCACATTCGTCAGTTGGAAAAGGACAAGGTATCAACCTTGGAAGTGCCGGAA
>CALGJN010000293.1:0-1642 GCA_937920185.1 uncultured Cellvibrionales bacterium
AAAAATAAATCGCATTATTGATATAGTTTATTTATCTTTTGATAAATTTTCTATTAAATCACTTTATTAAAGCTAATTTAATAGGATCTAAATTTAGAATTTTTAAGTCAGAAATATATCGTTTTTGGATAGTATCGGCCATAGCATGATCGACCCAATGTCATGCGCGAACTTTTAAGACCCGAGGGGACGCGTGACGAAAAATGTCGAGGAAATAACGGCGGTTCTGCGTGCTAATCTGGCGCTGAAAAAAACCACTGGGATTTGACCGCCCGACTCCCGTAAACTCTGAATCGCCGATCGAGGCGCTTGAGTGAAAGATAAAACACCGGCGATCGCTCAGGCACGTTGTCTAAAACATCTAGAGCATCTAGAGCAATCGAGATATGACTAATTGATGACCATCCCGTTGAGGAAATGAACCGAGCGCTAGGCTAAAAATCCGGCCGCAATGAAGAATTAAGAGGGAGGAACCAAGAACCAAGATTCGAGAACAGCAAAGCTTAAAATCTAGGCTTTCACGACTCAGTCGATTGAAGTCCAGCGGCGTCGCGCCACTGTGAGGGTGTTTTTCCCGACCAGCGCTTGAAGGCGCGTCGAAAGTTTGCCGCACTGCTAAAGTCCAACAGCGTTGCTATATCAAACACCTGTAAATCAGTGCCCTCAAGGTATTCGAGAGCCAGGCGGTAGCGCACGCGGTCTAACAGCGGTTGGAATTTAGTCCCCTCGCGAGCAAGTCGACGTTGCAATGTACTCTCACTGGTATGCAAGCGCTTGGCGATGGTTGCGCTCGATGGAAAACTCGATCGATCAGCGAGTAATTCTCGCGTTACCTGTTCACTAACGCTACCGGCATGGACATCATTAGAGAGCATACGATCGCACTGGCGACGAAAAATATCCTGAGCCATCGGATCCGATGAGGCTATTTCAATCGCCAAACACTCGCGATTAAAAATCATCCCACAACGGTCAGCATCAAACCTAACACGGTCGCCAAATACTTCTTGATAGAGGGTGCCGGCGTCGGGCGCCGGGTAGTTCAATTCAACACTGACGGCATTCAGCGACTCTGGCGCTAATATCTTTAAGTTGGCGTAGACACTGGCGTAGAGAGCATCGGCATGAAAACGTTGCAAATTGGTCGGCAACGGCGCGGTTTTATTGCGCAGCTCGATACTGTCACCGGTCGACACCACCGTAATATCGATGCTCGGCGAGATTGCCCGGTTGTATCGCAATAGGAGATTCAGCACTTCACCAACGCGGGCACTGGTGAGTAGCGCGTAACCAAACATACCCAACGACACTAGTTGCAGACGCTGGCCCAGATGAATACCCAAATAAGCATCGCCAGAGAGATTAATCGCGCTTGCGGAGAGTTGGTTAATTTGTTGCGCGCTTAATAAGCGATTGGGGGTTAGATCCTTAGGGTCAAAATCTGCCTCGGCAAACCAACGATCGCGCGTCACCCCCTCCAGCGCCAATAATTCAGCGGTCATCGACATAACGTAATGATGCATAAATACTCCCAAGGAAAAAACCTGAACGGCATACGACAGCCAACCGATCAGCCTGTAACTCGGCCCAGCGACGAGAGTACCCCAGCGACGAGAGTACTCCAATTGACCGCGCCCAATAC
>CALGJN010000294.1:0-2093 GCA_937920185.1 uncultured Cellvibrionales bacterium
CAGCCGCTCAGTTTTACTTCATAGATCCGCCAACGTTTGTCATTGTCGAGGACCGGGCAGGCCTGACGATAGAGTTGCAACTGGCTTGGGTGGATTTAATAGAGGCGGTGGTCTGGCTGCTAATTCTATTCACGATCGAAATTGCGGTGTGGCTGCAAGACCGCAATATCGGTGAGGGTCAGACATTTGCGGTTCTGGCCAAGATCAAGGGGCTGTTGTATTTTTTGCTCTGGTTGGCGATCATCTATTGGATGTACCGCGGACACTACATGTTTGCCTGGGACGAATTTGTCTGGATTGCTGGATTTTTTGCCATCGAGATGAATATGCGTAGTTGGCGGCAAGAAATTATTCAAGCCAAGGTTGCAGTATGAGCGTTGCCGGGGAGTTGTTGTGTACAGCTGCCAAACCTGAGCGTTTAGGCGCGGGGGTTGAAAAGCAGCAGGCTGACCAATAGTATTTGACACCAAATGTGGTGATTTTTTACGGGAGTAAATTTGCGACAATACGACAACATTATTATCGGTGCCGGCCATAATGGATTGGTATGTGCCGCCTATCTAGCCAAAAAAGGGCAATCGGTGCTAGTGCTCGAAGCCTGGGATAGTCCTGGAGGGTTGGCAGCGACGCGCGAATTTTATCCGGGTTATAAAGTCGGTGTGGCGCATAGCCTTAGCCATTTCTCAGCGCGGATCGCACGCGATCTCAATTTGACCGCGCATGGTTATACGGCGGGTGTTCCCATGCCCACGATTGGGCTAGACCTGGAGGGTAAACATGTATTTGTGACCCGTGAGGGCGTTCAGGGCGTTGACAAAAAAGATATTGATAGCTACATCGATTATCGACAATTACTCGAGCGTTTCGCGGCAATGCTGTCGCCGTTTTGGCTAAAAACTATGCCTCGAATCGGCAGTAAAAAGTTTGCAGATATAGCGACGTTTGCCCAACTGGGTCTGAAATTACGTCTCTTGGGTAAACGCGATATGGGCGAGTTTATGCGCGTTGCGACTCTGCCTGCCAGAGATCTAATGGATGAGAATTTTGACAGCGATCTGTTGAAAGCAGTATTGAGTTGGGATGGCTTAATCGGTTCAAAAATGGCTCCACGCTCCCCTAATGCCACAGTATTGGCGATGCTCTATCGCATGAGTGGCGAGCATCATGGTGCGTCGAGTCTCCCCAAAGACGGTATCGAGAGTCTCATCAATGCACTGCAGGGCGCGCTGGTTAGTGCCGGTGGGCAAGTGCGTTGTAATGCGCCGGTGACCAAGATCAATGTTCAGGCTGATAGCACTGGCCTGCGTGTCGAGGGCGTAGAACTGGCCAACGGTGAGATTTTAACTGCGCGCCGAGTTATCTCTTCAGCGGATCCAAAGCGCACGTTCTTGCAGTTGCTGGGGGCTGACCATCTTGAAATTGAATTTACCAATAGAATTCACCGTCTACGCAGTGATGGCTATGTAGCTAAGTTGCATTTGGCACTCGATAGCTTAGCAACGTTTAATGGCATCGGTGTACCCGACGGCCGAATGATCATCGCGCCGCGCATGGACAGCTTAGAATTTGCTTTTGACGATGCTAAATATGGTGGCATTCCGGCGCGACCGGTCGTGGAAATAGTACTGCCGAGTATCCACAACAGTGCAATGGCTCCAGAGGGCAAGCATGTATTATCTGCCCACGTTATGTATGTACCGTATAAGTTAAAAGGTGGTTGGACAGCCGAAGCTAAAGCCAACTTGCAAGAGTTAGTTATCGACACTATTGTCCAATACTCGCCTGACTTGCGCGACCGGATTGTGCATGCAGAATTGTTGACGCCCAAAGATATTGAAGCCAGTCACCAAGTGACAGGTGGCCATTGGCATCACACCGAGTTAGCGATGGATCAGATGTTAATGATGCGCCCCACCTACCAAGCAGCGCAGTATGCTACGCCGGTACCTGGGTTGTTTTTGTGCGGTGCTGGCAGCCATCCCGGTGGCAGTCTGATGGGTGGTCCAGGACACAATGCTGCGCAGCATATTTTGGCGGCGAGTGAGCGCACATGAAAAAATATGATGCGATTATTGTCGTTGCCGGTCACAACG
>CALGJN010000295.1:0-4498 GCA_937920185.1 uncultured Cellvibrionales bacterium
CTTTATGGCCCACTCTTTTTATAGCCCACTCTTTATAACCCACTCTTTTTATAACCCACTCTTTACGCCGCTCTCTTTTTAACACCAAGCGCTTTAAGCCAACCTCTCTTTAAGCCAACCTCTCTTTAAGCCAACCTCTCTTTGAACCGACCTCGCTTTGAACCAACCTCATCTTTGAACCGACCTCATGTTTAAGATGAGCGCTTAAAAAAACGACACATTTAATCGCACCGGGGCAGACTTGCTATGCGATGGTTGAACCGGTCTATTTTTAACTGGCTAAGCGGCGCTTATTCGTCGACGCTACCAAGCGAGAATTGTTGGCCGAGACTCTCAATTTCAAGGCAGTGAGTCGCTGGGTTAACCGACCCCCAAGACACCAATTGATAAAACACATCGCGGCTGATCAGGCCGGGCATACCATTGCGCACGGTCACCAAGGGCACACTCACTAGGGGTGCGCTGTCTGCCCTGCCCTGCTGCGGTTCAACCCATAGAGGGTTGTTCTCGCCAATCACGATCACTTCGCCAGTGCGGGCGGTGAGACTGATCGCCTGGTCCGCCGAACGCTTTTGGCGCTGCGCTGAAATTATAAAAAACGGCGCAATCGCTACCTTGATGCGCCACTTTTCTTCGGGCGTAATCAAAAAGTAATCGCCGTCCTCGCGCTTGAGCAGTGAACTAAATAATTTGACCATGGCCGCGCGTTTGATTTCGCCGCCCTCGTGAATCCAGCGCCCTTCGCGGTCGATAACAATGTCGATATCACCGCACAGAGTGGTGTCCCACAGATGCACCGGTGGCAGTCCACCCACAGAGTCGCGCTGGCGGCCTAATTCGGTATTAAATAGTTGATCGAGTTGTTTAATCATCGCTGGGATCTCTGCGATCGGCCCGATACTGTCCGGTATTACTCATGGTCATACCGATGCCAGTAATGAACTCCATCAATTTTTCGGTGTCCAGACGGTAGTTCCAGCTCTTGTTAAAGCACAGCTCTACAGCCCCTTGAGCCAGCGCCCAGCATGCTAGGTAGTGATAGTGCGTCGGCACATCCTCGAGGACACCGCGCTCTATTTGTTTGGTGAGCATCTGACTCAATGACGCCTCGTTGGAACGGCGTGTGCGGTGTAGCTCCTCCAATTGCACAGCTACGTCTTGGGCATCGGCTAAACGAACCTCGAGTTGCTGCACCAGTCGATCGAGTTCTGGTCGCGCCAGTCGGGATTCAAAGTAGGCCCGCGCAGCAGCGCCCGGCGCTCCCGCCTCGGCTTTTCTGATACCAGCGGCGAGATTGGTGCTCAATTGTTTTTCGTAATCGAGCATAATCCGCATCAGAATCTCATTCTTGGTGAGAAAATGTTTATACACCGTGCCCTTGCCGATACCGGCACGACTGGCGATTTTAGACACCGTGACGCTGTCGATACGTTGATCGATAAATAACTCTAGCGCGGCATCGATGATGCGCTGCTCTCTGGCGAGAAACACCCTTTTCTTTTCGCGAATGCGCTCAGTACTGCTGCTGTTGGCTTCAGTCATATTGACAGTGTAGCTCACCTAGTCTGTTCGGGTCGCTCTATCCGCCGCCGCTGGCGTGCAAACAGTCCACCTCAATTCGCTTAAAGCGTCAATTCACGCTCGCTCGCCAGCACAAATTGTTGCTTGAGATCGGCATAGGTGTGCACCGCCGGAAACTGCGGAAACTCCTCTATCACTCGCGCCGGCGCATGAAACAAAATGCCCGCATCGGCCTCGATCAGCATCGACGTGTCGTTGTACGAATCCCCAGCGGCAATGGTTCGATAGTACATACTCTTAAAGGCGACGATCGCCTGACGCTTGGGGTTGGCCTGCCTCAGACAATAGTTTTGCACCGCGCCAGAGGCATCGACCTCCAATTGATGACACAGCAGCGCCGGATAATCGAGGTAGCGCATCAGCGGTTGAGCAAATTCGTAAAAGGTGTCAGACAAGATCACCACTTGAAAGCGCTGCCGCAACCACTGCACAAACTCGACCGCACCATCGAGTGGTTGCAGGGTGGCTATTACTTCCTGAATCTCGCCCAAGCCCAAGCCATGGCGCTTGAGAATATCGAGCCGATAACGCATTAATACGTCGTAGTCTGGTTCATCTCGGGTGGTTTTTTTTAGCTCTTCAATACCGGTTTTTTCTGCGAAGGCGATCCATATCTCGGGAATCAGTACTCCCTCGAGATCTAAGCAAGCAATTTCCATTCTAACAACCTAAATAGTAATAACAGCGCCACTCTACGCAACTTCTGCGGCCGCCGCAAACTCGAGTGCGCGCTACCCAGCAAACCCCGCTAGCAGAAGCTAGCAGTCGCTAGTTGATTACAAATAAGGCAGCTCCATATCTTCAAAATAGGCGCGTTGCGCGTCTTTGTTCGGTAGCGCCATGACCTCGTCGATGACCGACCGTGTCAGGTGGGGCGCGAAGGCGTGGATAAAGTCATACATATATCCTCTGAGATAAGTGCCTTTACGAAATCCAATGTAGGTCACGCTCGGCTCGATCAAGTGCTCAGCGCTGATCGATACCAGATCGCTATCCTCATCGTCGCACGCCATACGTGCAACAATACCCACGCCGAGCCCGAGCTTGACGTAGGTTTTGATGACATCGGCATCGGTCGCGGTAAACACCACATTTGGGGTTAATTTGTGACGACTAAAGGCCTGATCAAGGCGCGAGCGCCCAGTAAACCCAAACACGTAGGTGACCAGTGGGTAACTGGCAATATCTTCTAAACTCACGCGCTCAAGGGCCGCTAGTGGGTGATCTCTGGGCACCAAAATACAACGATTCCAGCGGTAGCAGGGCATCATCACTAGGTCTTTAAACAGCTCGATCGCCTCGGTGGCAATAGCAAAATCAGCGCTGCCGTCGTCCGCTTTCTCGGCGATTTGGGTCGGCGTTCCCTGATGCATGTGCAGGGCGACTTTGGGGTACTTGCGAATAAACCCATTGATCACGTCGGGCAGAGCGTAGCGCGCCTGGGTATGAGTGGTGGCGATCGATAAACTTCCAAGTTCTGGGCTATTGTGCTCATCGGTTAACTGTTTAATGCTCTGAACTTGGCGCAAGATATTGCCGGCAATCTTGAGTATCTGCTCGCCTGCCGGCGTCACCCGAGTCAGATGTTTGCCGCTGCGTGAAAATATTTCAACGCCCAGTTCGTCTTCGAGCAATCTAATTTGCTTACTAATACCAGGCTGCGAGGTATATAGACTCTGCGCCGTCGCAGAAACGTTTAAATCGTGGTGTGCAACTTCCCAGATATAGCGCAATTGTTGAAGCTTCATGTGCATCGCCTCTGTTGACGGATAACGCCGGTGGACTGCGCGATCAATCATTCAAAATCGACCGCGTTAATTCAAGAATACCCTATTCTTATTCTAAATAGCTATAAAAGTATGATGAACAATTACTTCTTAGTATACAACGAAGTTGCTAAGCTAGCGCCTTGTGAGAGACCCTGAGTTTTGATCCGATGGATTTTATCTATTACATAATGGCCGGCGGGTTGGTCGGTTTGACCATCGGCCTGACCGGCGTTGGCGGCGGATCATTAATGACCCCGCTGTTAATCCTGCTGGGCTTTCCATACAACGTCGCTATCGGCACCGATTTGCTCTACGCAGCGATCACCAAGTCCAGTGCAATGTTCGGGCATGCGCGTAAAAAGACCGTCGAATGGCACGCTGTACGCTGGTTGGCGGCCGGTAGCATACCAGCGTCACTGATCACCCTGTTACTGCTTCAGCAAACCTACCAAGACGCGACTGAGTACCATGTCATACTGACCCGCAGTCTCGGTGTTATGTTGGTGTTAACCAGTCTGGTACTGCTGTTCAATCGACCAGCACCCGCGGTGGATCTTGCGCAAGCTGAGGCAGACGACGCGCGCAGCCATTCAACCAGCAAGCCGATCCTGTTCGCGAGCGGTGCGTTTTTAGGGGTGTTTGTAACCCTATCATCGGTCGGCGCGGGAGCGCTGTGCGCGGCCATATTGATGTGGATTTATCCGCGCCTGCCGGCCTTGCGGATACTTGGCACCGACATCTCTCACGCCGTACCACTGACGCTGGTCGCCGGGATTGGCCACCTGCTACTGCTCGGTAATGTCGATTTAACCCTGCTCGCCTGTCTGTTGCTGGGGTCGCTGCCGGCGATCCATTTCAGCACCCAGTTGGCCGCCAAAATGCCCGCTGATCTGTTAAAAAAATGCATCGCGTCGATGCTGCTCTTGATGGGTCTTAAATTCGTTTTATTCTAAGCCATGATCGGCTGCCCTGCGCCAAGCTCAAACCGGTGTGATTGACCTAACCGACAGCGTATTCGGTTTAATAGACCGATCATTAGTGATTTTTCAGGCGTCTTTGCTCGGCCCTCTTTTGATAGCAGCGTCATTAGCTACCTCATTAGCGACCTCATTAGCGACCTCATTAGTAACCTCATTAGCGACGCCGTG
>CALGJN010000296.1:0-3192 GCA_937920185.1 uncultured Cellvibrionales bacterium
TGATGCGCTCAATCATGGCTGCACCGCAGCTTGTTTTAGCGATTGAAGATAACTCACCATATCTAACGCATCTTGAGTCGCAATAACGACCGTGTCTTTGGGTTTATGGGCCTCGGGGACTGGCACGATCACATCATCGGGTGCCGCATCTAAGACAACTTCAAACATCCATGGATAACTCGGCATGACAGAGGTACCGACGACAGCGCGGGGGTTGTAGAGATGGATTAAATTCCATATCAAAGAGGGCTGCCTGACACCCACATTGGATAGATCCGGACCTGTGCGTTGAGTGCCGAGTAGTGGCGGACTCTCCATCGCGTAATCTCCCGCGAGAGATCCTCTCCCGTACGGTGCATCCACCGGAAGATCCCTGACAAACTGGGTATGACAGGCACCACAACCTTCTTTTAGATAGAGTGAACGCCCGGCAGATTGTTCCGCTGTTAGAGGTGTTATACTCGGCAACGGCGGCGTTTTTTCGGCTTCAAACGCCGGCAAAACTGCGATAAAAATGCTCAGCACCAAGAAAATAATACTTGAAGTGGCGATGAGCATTCTGTGTTGGGTGTGTAAACTCATAATTCGAAACCTCTCATGAGATAGCCTGTGCTTTGTCGGTTTTGCCCACTGGTTCGGGCAGTGGGCGCATTTGCCAGAGATTGGCAACGAACACTAGGTGGCTGGAAACCATCATAAATCCGCCGATGGCACGCCACAGCCACATCGGTGCAGCAGCATCTACCGATGCTATGAACGATTCCCCGGCGACCCATGACGCGCCTTGAAGAATACCAGCGGTTGAAATTGCGATCACATACAAGCTGCCGCCCAAAAATGCCAGCCAGAAATGCAAACCAATCGCTGAATTGGTAGGTCCGCGTCCTGTTATGCGCGGCACTAGACCGTAGATAACCCCCCAGATACAAAATGCGACAAAACCATACATAGCTAGGTGTGAGTGACCCACGGTAAAGTTTGTGAAGTGCCAGTAAATATTGGCAGAGCGAAAGGCTTCGATGGTTCCCTGGGATGATGCCAAGGCATAGCCCCAGATGCCGGTGAGTAAAAAAATAATCGCATAACTGCGTCGCACTTTATGCCACGAACCTCTGGCGGTGAGAAAGAAATTACCAAAGCCCGACCACACCGGAACCATCATTCCCACGCTAAATAATATTGCGGTGGTCTGTACCCACCAAGCGATCGGGCTGAAAATAAAGTGATGAGCGCCAATTAACGTATAAAACAGGATGCTGGTCCAAAATCCGAGAGCGCCAAGTGCATAACTGTAGATCGGCTTACCCAGCATCCGCGGTAACGCATAGTAAGTGATCCCTAATACCATCGGCGAAAACCACATCCCCACAGAGGTATGCATGTAATAGCCTTGGATAACTATATTGCCCATACCCTGCTGATAAAAGGGCAGATAGGCAATGATTACAATAATGCTCAACCAGCAAAATGAACCCATAATGTACCAATTAGAAACGTATATTTCTGCGATCGTTCGGTTCGCTATAGTTTGGTAAGCGGTATAAAAATTGCAGCCAAGCCCGGTTGCATAAAGCAGCATAATAGGCCACAACAGCTCGCGATATTCTTGAGGGCCACGGCTTATACCTAAAGACAGGGTGATCACGGCGAGAACCATCGATGAATTCCAACAGTACATGCCTATCCTGGCTATTTGAGGTCTGACTAAAGGTGTCTTTGAGGTGCGTGTAACAACGTAGAGCGCTAACCCCACCAGCGCCATCGATGACCAACCAAACAGGACAATATTGGTATGGATTGGCCGAATACGACCGAAAGAAAAAATCGCGTATTCGAGGGTTTCAGGCCAGTACAATTTAAGCGCTGCAAGTAGGCCGTATCCGGTGCCCACGATTAGCCAAAAACTCGCGGACAACAGGTAGCTATAGACCAATTTTTGTGTTGTTAACTCATGGCCAGAAGGCAGGTTTCCTCTGCTCATGTTGGTCTCCTCAGGCAACTGAAACAATGATCATGAGAATAAAGAGCGAGGCGACGATGGTTAGTAATAGGCCAAATCCAAATACCTGAACAAGTATATGCTGATCTTTTTGACGGTTATTCATGATATAGATCCTTTAAAGGTAGTTTAGTAATTTGTTGGCCATGGCTTGTGTATCAGACTCAAACGGGAGATAGTCAATCACGCGCGAAAATGGATCGACGATGTAGACCAACGAAGAGTGCGAGATTTGATAGCCGGTCTGTGGCATAGCGGGCGCGCTTGCAAGCAGCGTTTTGAATGCGTCGGTAGTCGACTCTAAGGCTTCACGCGAACCGGTCAGGCCTACTATTCGCTGATCAAAGTGCGACAAGTACTCCATGATAACCTCGGGTGAATCGCGTTCTGGATCGACGGTGATAAACAGGGGATTTACCCTGTGGGCCTTACCTTTTTCCTCCAGTATTTTCATCACGTCAGTGATTTTTGCCAACTGCGTTGGGCAGACCATGTCGCAACTAGTAAAGCCAAAGAAGACCAACTGATGCTTGCCAGCAAAAGATGTCCCGTTGACCGATTGTCCGTGATGGTCGGTTAATGAAAATTGGATGCGATTTTGTAAGTCGTCGTGGTGACCGACAATGAAAACCAACGACAACACAATCACGGTCAACACGGCGGTAAACAGTAATAGCGTTTTAATCATTGCGTTAGACATTTTTAGACCTCCAGTTCATTTTAGATTTGCAGTTAGAAACGCAATCCACAGTAATTTCAGCATTTCAATCGCAACGTAAAGGCGATGCATTTGCGAAGGCTCAACAACATTACCATCGAGGATAAATTGCACCCGCAGGTCAAGTATTGGCTGGATGATCAGGTAATTTATGCCAAGAAGGCCGAGCAACACCAATAGCAAAGCTGCAACTTCAAATGACATACTCTGATCTAAAATTGCGACATAAATTAAGGCTACAAAAAAGCCACACTCAACCCACAAAAACACTGAGAATGTCGCTCGCCCAATGGCCAGTGCATCGGGCAGACTGACGTTTGTGGCGAGGAATTTTGCCGGTGTTGCTAAAAAGCTAACGCCAATAATCATGCCTATCCACAGCAGGCAAATGACAGCACTCCAGCGCATGGTTTAGTTCCTCAAGCTCGCGTAATAAGCGGCAATATTTTCAGCATCTTTATCGCTGAGATGCTTC
>CALGJN010000297.1:0-13095 GCA_937920185.1 uncultured Cellvibrionales bacterium
GCATACTGCCGCCCTTTTGCAGCGATTTAATAGTCACCACACGGCCTATATTAACCACCGTAGAGCGATGAACACGAGCGAATAATCGAGGGTCTAATTTCGCCATTAAATCTTTCATAGTACTGCGCATAATATGCGTCTTGCCGGCGCTGTGTACGCACATATAGTCGCCCGCAGCGTCCACCCAATCGATATCTTCAAGAGCAATAACGGTGACAACTCCAGCATCTTTTATCACCAATTTATTCGCTAAGTTAGCGGAAACTTCATCAGAGTCGCGATTTAATTTCTCGGAAATATCACTGATTGCACCAATCAGAGGTGTTTTAAAATCGTTGTCTAGCGACGTTAAACTATTCTGCAAGCGATCTATGGCTCGCTCTACCGCACGATGGATGCGCTCCGGATCGATCGGTTTAAGCACATAGTCCACTGCGTGCAAATCAAACGCATCGATTGCGTAGAGGTCGTAGGCCGTGACAAAAATGACCATTGGCATGACATCCGACTGCAGCGCCTTGACCACCTCGAAACCGTTAACGCCGGGCATCTGAATATCCAAAATGATCAATTCGGGCCTGAGATCATTTGCCATAGTCACCGCCTCGCGACCGTTACTACAGCAACCGATCAAATCGACATCGGCGTGATCGGCGAGAATATCGCGCAGAAACTCTACCGCTAGCGGTTCGTCATCGACCACGATTGTCTTTAGCTTTTTCATCTGCCCACCGCCCAGTTTGCCGATCCATCGCAGTCAGCGTCCTCCAGGCGCACCGGAACAATGGGAATACGCATCTCGACGCACAATCCACCGCAATCGGCCGGGGTTAATTGAAATGCATATCGATCGCCATAAAAATTCTCCAATCGATCGATCGTGTTTCGCAAACCCACGCCGGTTCGTGCATCGGCATCCAGTTCGAACATATTTCGATTCGCCAACTCGACACCACCGCGCCCGGTGTCGAGCATCTTTATCACACAGCAATCTCCAACAAGCCTAGCAACGACAGTGATTTTACCGCCAAATTCCTCCGGTGCTATAGCATATTTAATCGCATTTTCGACCAATGGTTGTAAAATCAAGCTCGGAATCTGGACATTTAGAGCGTCTTGGTCAATGTCAAACTGCAACTGCAAACGCTCGCCAAAGCGGGTTTTTTCAATGTCTAAATACAATCGTACCGCGATCATTTCCTCTTCTAAAGTGACGCTTTGTATCGGGTCATTGTCTAGGGAATAGCGCAAGAAATCACTCAATTGCACGATCATCGCGTTCGCGCGGAGTGCCTTTTTTGTCCGCACCAACGCCGAGATAGCATTCAGTGTATTAAACAAAAAATGTGGGTTCAGTTGATAGCGCAACATTTTTAACTGGGCTTCGCGAGCGACCAATTCTGCCCGCGAACGCTGCAATTGGAACTCCTTATTTTGCGCCTCTAACCGAAGTAAACTCTCATGCTCCGACTGCAAGAGTTGGTAGTACTTAATGCCGTGATAAAGCGCCGCCCATCCGATGAAAATCAATATCGAGCCCCAAAGCCAGCCGCCAAAATCGGACCACAACCCAGTCTCCACCGTCATCGCCATAAAGGTCGCGAGGCGCAACACCGTCCAACTTATCGAGGCCACCAAAATTCCGATCACCAGCATGGTCAGTCGATACACTGCTGACCTTTCCCAAACCGCTCGGAACAGCGGCCGAAGCGGCCAAGACACGCACACACCAAGCAGTGATTGCAGCGCCGTGTGGAGGATATAGTTAAGCTGCTGCTGATTGTACCAAAGGGTTAAACTCAAAAAACTAATCAACATCAGTGCGATCCAGCCAATCGCCTGCAGTAACCAAAACTGGCGGTCGGTGCTGGAGTATACCCATTGCCAGAACTTCCAAGCGGATAGTGTCGTTTCCAATCTAGGCTCCCGTAGAGCAGTATCGATTATAAGTTACTCTCCTAAACTGCATGGTGATGGTGTTTAATGTACCAGCCAAGAGCGCTTGTCGCCAGTTCCTTTGATCACGCGAGTTATTGTCGGCGCTGTTGGCCGGCGCAGCGACGCCAATCATGACCCTCTAGAGAGTTTTACAATGAACCCAATGCACGGTATCAATCACCATGGCATTACGCTTTTACGGGCCGCCGACCCGCGGGTCAGACGCATTCGCCGGTCGCTGCCAAAAGCCTCCGCGCACGGCAACAAAATTTGGCGTTCAAGCTTGGCAATTATGGATTATTTTATCGACAACCCACTGCCCACCCGCTCTAGAGTACTCGACATAGGCTGCGGTTGGGGCGCGGTCGCGGTGCATCTGGCCAAGCATTTTGACGCCGACGTTACGGCGCTCGACATCGACCCCCGAGTCGGGCCGCTGGTAAAATTGCACTGCGACATAAATAGTTGTCGTGTCAACTTTGTCGCTCGCGACCTGGCGACGCTAGGTCGCGACGAAGTGGCTGGTTACAACTGGTTGGTCGGCGCTGATATTTGCTTTTGGGACGCAATAGTCGAACCATTATTTAATTTGATTGCTCGTACAGATGAACCCAAACGACCGTCTATTTTAATTGCGGACCCCGGCAGACCGCCATTTTGGGAGTTAGCCGACCTCTGCGTGGCGGAGTTTGGCGCTGAAGTCATCAGTCGTAATAGCTACACGCCCCGCCGAGTGCAAACCTTCTTTTTACGCATTGAGAATAATTAATTCAGTGCCCTGTCTTCTTATTTGGCAGGACAGAGCACTTGCGCGCGCCGTAATCTGCCTATACAACCCCATTGTGACCACTGACCACGCCGCGACACTCAATCCATGCCAGTGCCCGGCCGTTAGTCGAGGGATAACTACTACTGAAATTTTTTATCAGGTACCCAAGGGGTATTTCCGCCAATCACGCGAACGGCAATCAAGAAACGCTGGTCCGCCGACCAACTTGCCGCCACGCAACCTTACGATCGAGGCCCACTCAAACCTATCTGCCGCGAAATCCAAAAGCCGTTGACCCGATATCTGGGTGGCTATACACCTGTCTATCACCTGCAGTTTAGCCCTTGCTCCCGCCACCCAAGCAATCTGGCGAGTCGGGTGACAGGCGATTTTTTTTCTGCCATTCCGCCGGCGTATAAGTGTGCAGAGCAAGCGCGTGAACCGGCCCCGCAAGTTGTTCCGCGAGCAGCGCATAGACCATCTGATGGCGCTTGACCGGGCGCTGCTTGACGAATGCCTCACTTACCAACACCAACTTAAAGTGGGTCTCAGAGTTTTTAGGCACGGCGTGCATGTGGCTCTCATTTGACACTTCGAGGTGTTCCATCGACAACTCCTTGAGGGCAGCGACAACGCTCGCTTCTACCGGGCCCACGGCTTAAAGCCCCGCCACTAGATTGATCATCACACCCGCGGCGACAGCCGAGCCAATCACCCCGGCCACGTTTGGCCCCATGGCGTGCATCAACAAAAAATTTTGCGGGTCGCTCTCGAGACCAACGCGGTTGGCAACCCGCGCCGCCATTGGCACCGCAGATACTCCGGCAGCGCCGATCAACGGGTTGATCTTATGAGTGGAAAATTTATTCATCAACTTGGCCATCAAAATACCAGCGGCGGTGCCGATACAGAAGGCCACCGCCCCGAGACCGAGAATACCCAGCGTCTCTGCGTTGAGGAACTGATCGGCGCTCATTTTAGAACCTACCCCGAGCCCCAAAAATATGGTCACCGAATTAATCAATGCGTTTTGGGTGGTGTCGCTCAAGCGGTTGACCACTCCGCACTCGCGCATCAAGTTACCAAAACAGAACATACCTAGTAGCGGCGCGGCATCCGGCAGCAACATAGCCACCAGCATCAACAGCAACAGCGGAAAGATGATCCGCTCGGCGGCGGAAACCGGGCGCAACTGCTGCATCTTTATGCCCCGCTCGGCCTCACTCGTCAACGCGCGCATGATCGGCGGTTGAATAATCGGCACCAATGCCATATACGAATAAGCTGCGACCGCCACTGCACCGAGTAATTCAGGGGCTAGCTTGCTGGTCACAAAAATCGCCGTGGGTCCATCGGCACCGCCAATGATACCGATCGATGCTGCGTCGCGAATGCTAAAGTCGAGAATTCCAAAATGACCCAGTGCCACCGCACCGAGCACCGTGCTAAAGATACCCACCTGAGCCGCGGCGCCGAGCAACAGCGTTTTTGGATTGGCCAACAGCGACGAAAAATCGGTCATGGCGCCGACACCCATAAAAATTATCAGCGGAAACAAACCGGTTTCTATACCCGCATGATAGATGTAATAAAGCAATCCGCCAGGCGTTTCCAACTGCCCCATGGCGTCGTAAAGCGGTGCCGCATCGAAGCCCGCACCGGGAATATTCACCAGTACTGTACCAAATCCGATCGGCACCAATAGCAACGGCTCAAACCCGCGGCGAATCGCCAAATACAGCAAGACCATACCGACGCTCATCATTATCAGTTGCCCGGCCTCGAGTTGCGCAACACCAGAGCTTGCCCAGAGACTGACTAATTTGTCCATTCGCGCACCCTACGTTAAGCTGATGAGAACGTCGCCCACCGCGACTGGATCGCCTGCATTGACGGCAATAGTATCGATCGTCCCCGCGCGCGGTGCGCTCACCGAGGTTTCCATCTTCATGGCCTCGAGAATCAGTACCGCCTGTCCCTCGACAACCACCTGCCCTGGCACCACCACGACCTGCACCACGGTTCCGGCCAACGGCGCACAGATAGGATCAACCGCAGTCGCCAACGAATGGCTCGGTGACGCAGCCACCGGCGCACCCGTTTGCGTCTCGATAGCGCTAATTTCACCGCCTTCGGTAACTTTAACGACGTAGGCCGTACCCTCGACTTCAACGCTGTAGACTTGCTCGCCGAGCGGCTCTCTAGACACTCCAGAGTCGATCCGCGGCACTGCTTCGAACGCACTGGGGTCGCCGCTGCTGCGGAAGAATTTGAGCGCCACCTGAGGAAACAGTGCATAGGTCAAAACGTCGTCGATCTCGCGATCACCCGACTGGATCTTAAACTGATGTTGCGCCGATAGCTCGCGTAGTTCGTCGCGCAGAGCATCCACCTCCGGCTCGAGACGATCCGCTGGTCGATAGGTGATGGGCTGTTCGCCGGGCTCGAGCACACGCGCCTGCAATGCGCTGTTGACCTCTGCTGGTGTCGCGCCGTACTCGCCGCGCAAGACACCGGCAGTCTCTTTGCTGATCGATTTGTAGCGCTCGCCGGTCAACACGTTGAGAACCGCCTGAGTCCCGACAATCTGTGAGGTCGGAGTCACCAGCGGAATAAAGCCTAGGTCCTCTCTCACCCGGGGAATTTCTTCCAGCACTTCGTCCAGTCGATCACCCGCGCCCTGCTCCTTTAACTGCCCCTCCATGTTGGTCAACATACCGCCCGGCACCTGAGCCACGAGAATGCGCGAATCAACGCCGCGCAGCGAGCCCTCAAACTGGTGATATTTTTTTCGTACCTCGCGAAAATACCCCGCGATGTTCTCGAGCTTCACTATATCCAGACCAGTGTCACGCTGCCTGCCGTGAAAAATTGACACCACAGACTCGGTCGCAGAATGGCCGTAGGTCATCGCCATCGACGAGATCGCGGTATCCACGTTGTCGATCCCCGCCTCGACGCACTTGGTGATGGTCGCCGTCGACAAGCCAGTGGTCGCGTGGGCGTGCAACTGAATCGGAATCGCCACCGCACTTTTCAACCGTGTCACCAGTTCAAACCCCACGTAGGGCGTCAGTAGCCCCGCCATGTCTTTGATACAGATAGAATCGGCGCCTGCATCTTCAATTTGGCGCGCCTGATCGACCCAAAGGTCGAGCGTATGCACAGGACTAACGGTGTAGGAGATTGTTCCCTGGGCATGCTTGCCGACCTGTTTGACCGCGCGCAGAGCAGTCTGCAGATTGCGCATGTCGTTCATCGCATCAAAGACGCGAAATACGTCGATACCGTTGATGGCTGCCCGTTCGACAAACTTGCTCACGACGTCGTCGGCATAGTGGCGATAACCGAGAATGTTTTGCCCGCGAAAAAGCATTTGTTGAGGCGTCTTGGGCATCACTTTTTTAATTTCACGGATGCGATCCCAAGGATCCTCACCAAGGAAGCGGATACAGGCGTCAAAGGTTGCGCCCCCCCAAGACTCCATCGACCAATAACCAATTTCATCGAGCTGCGCCGCAATCGGCAACATGTCATCGATGCGCATACGCGTGGCGAACAGCGACTGATGAGCATCCCGTAACACCACCTCGGTGATTCCCAGCGGGCGTTGTGCAAGTAAATTATCGGACATAAAGACTTCCTACAAATAGTGCCAGATGGCTAAATAGGTATAAAAAAAGTCGCTTTAATCGCGCTTGCCACCACCGCGGTGGCGGTCGATGGCGGTTTGAATAGCTTTGACTATCTTCGGATCGATCGTCGACGGCGACGCTCCAGCGCTGGCCTTAGCGACAATGCCGGAGACCAGTTCCTCGGGTAACCAGCGATTCACCAACAACGACATGACCCGAGTCGCCAACACCAACAAGAGTAAAAAACTAAACACGCTACCCATACCAAATAGCATGAGTTCGAGCCCCTGATCGATCAGTGTGGTGTGCATGCAAATCCTCGAACGACGTTGCCAAATTCACGACCCAAACGCTAGACGGACGGGTGCGAATGAGTCTTTTAGCATACCAAAACCGCCAGTTACTTGCCAAGCGGTCGGACGCACAAAAGGTTACCGTTCATCGCAAGTTGAAGTTTTATCTTTGCTTTCGCGATAGGTAAAACTACAATCCGCAGATCCGCGACCAACCGAGCCTCACATGTCCATCAAGAACCATTTAAATCAACGCCTATCGGCGGCCATGATAGCCGCCGGCATCCCCGAAGATTGTCAACCTATACTCGCCCTCAGTGCGCGGCCACAATTTGGAGATTATCAGGCGAACGGAGCGATGGCGGCAGCCAAGCGACTGGGGGTCAACCCGCGAGCGCTGGCGCAGCAGATTGTCGACCAGGTGGACCTTAAGGGCATTGCCGAACGCATCGAAATCGCTGGCCCGGGCTTTATTAACCTCCATCTGAGCCGCACGTTTATCGGCGAGCAACTCGGCCGTAGCTCAGACCCAGTGACCTGTGAACGAACCGCTAGCAAGGTCGTTATCGATTACTCGAGCCCCAACCTCGCCAAGGAAATGCACGTCGGGCACATTCGCTCAACCATTATTGGCGACTGTTTAGCGCGGGTTTTAGAGTACCGCGGCGACCGCGTTATTCGGCAAAATCACATGGGTGACTGGGGTACGCAATTTGGCATGTTGATCGCCGAACTGGAACTGCACCTCGGCGCTGGTGAACGCGGTGATCTGGCGCTCAACGACCTCGAGAAATTCTACCAACAAGCCAAGCGACACTTTGACGAAGACCCGGATTTTGCAGATCGCGCCCGCGCCTATGTGGTCAGACTGCAATCTGGCGATGAGCATTGCCTAGCGCTTTGGCAACAGTTTATCGCCACTTCGGTAGCCCACAACTTAGAGATTTATCGCCGCCTCAACGTCGGCTTAAGCGCCGAGCATGTGCAACCGGAAAGCACCTACAACAGCCAGTTAGAGGCGCTAGTCAGCAAACTCAGCGAGTGCGGCTTGGCGGTTGATGACCAGGGTGCCAAGGTGATTTTTCTAGATGATTTGGCAGACAAAAAGGGCCAGCCATCTGCGATGATCATCCGCAAGTCCGATGGCGGTTTCCTCTACGCCACGACTGATTTGGCGGCCCTCGAATACCGCGCCCAAACTCTCGCAGCCGATCGTATTTTGTATTTTATCGATGCCCGACAAGCGCTGCATATGAAGCAGGTGTTTAGCGCCGGGCGCAAAGCGGGATTGGTAGCCGCCGATGTCGACCTAGAGCACCACGCCTTTGGTACCATGATGGGTCGCGATGGCAAACCGTTTAAAACTCGTGACGGCGGAACCGTTAAACTGGCCGGCCTGATCGACGAGGCCGAGGAGCGCGCTGGCCGCCTAATCCGCGAAAAAAATCCCAATTTAGACGATCGACAGGTAGCCGATATCGCTCGCAAGCTCGGTATTGGCGCGATCAAATATGCCGATCTCAGTAAGACCCGTACCACCGATTATATTTTTGACTGGGAGGCAATGCTATCGTTCGAGGGCAATACCGCACCCTATCTGCAATACGCCTACACGCGCATCTGTAGCATTTTTCGACGCGCCGACGTCGATCGCGACGCGCACGCTGCCGCGGTGATCATCGGCACAGACGCGGAGAAAAGCTTGGCGCTGAAACTCTTGCAGTTTGACGAAACCATTGAGCAAGTCGCCGCCGAGTGCTACCCCCATGTGCTCTGCACCTACCTGTACGACTTGGCCAGCGCCTACATGTCATTCTACGAGTGCTGCCCGATTTTAAAATCCGACGTCCTCCCCGAAGACCGCGCTAGTCGCTTGCAACTCAGCGCACTGAGCGCCACGACACTGGCCCGTGGGCTCGACCTACTGGGCATCGAAGTGATGCAACAGATGTAGAGGGCCGCGCGGCACGGCGCGACCTTCTGCTGGGTCGCTAGCGCTGCGCGAGCATCCTCTCGAATTGCTCCGCAACCCTCGAATCGAGACCTTTGCGACTGAGTAAACTAACCACCACAATCGCTATTAGCGCGAGCACGAAGCCCGGTAACAACGCGTACAAATCAAACAGCCCGCCGTCGAGGCGCGACCAGACAATCACGCTCAATCCACCCGTTAGCACGCCCGCCAATGCGCCCTGCGCGGTCATGCCCCGCCAATACAGACTGAGCAGTATCGCCGGACCGAGAGAGGCACCCAAACCTGCCCAGGCATAAGACACTACGTCCAGCACTTTGCTGTCCGGGTTCATCGCCAACCCAGTGGCCAATAACGCCAGCGCCACCACGGCAAAGCGAGCGATTCGTAAACGCTGCTCAGCGCCGAGTGTCTTGCCGGTAATCAAGGGATAGAGATCCTCCGCCAGAGAAGCCGAGCACACCAACAACTGAGAGTCTACGGTGCTCATGATTGCCGCCAATATCGCCGCCAGTAATACCCCGGCAATCAGCGGGTGGAAAATCAGACTCGTCAGGGCAATAAAGACTTTTTCTGGATCCTCCAACGGCGCATCGAGTATTGCGATACCGCAAAGACCCACCAAAATTGCCAAGGCATAACAGAGTAACGCCCAACTGACGCCAATCGACGCCGCCCGAGAGGTGTCTTCGGGCGAGCGAATCGCCTTAAAGCGCGCCAGAATATGCGGCTGCCCAAAATAGCCCAAACCCCACGCCATGGTGCTGACGATGGTCATCAACGTCAACGCCTCCCCCTCCGCCGAGGTGAACATATTTAACAGATGCGGGTTGAGACTGTCGATGCTAGCGGCGAATTGGCCGGCGCCGCCCGACTGATCAATCACTAGCAGTGGCACCGCTAACAGTGCTAGCAACATCAAAATACCCTGAAAGACATCGGTCCACGAGACCGCCAAAAACCCACCAAACAAGGTATACAATAAGATCAGGCCGACGCTCACGAACACCGCAATCCGATAATCAAAGCCAAATACCTCGTTAAACAGCTTGCCGCCGGCGATCAATCCAGAACCAACATAAAACAAAAAGAACAGTAAAATACTCACCGACGCAATCGACTTTAACCATGGCGAGGGGTCGACAAAGCGGCGTTGCAAATAGGCCGGCAAGGTCACCGCATCGTCTAGCTGAGCGCTGTATATACGCAGCCGTTTTGCCATCAACAACCAGTTGGCGGCAACCCCAATCACCAATCCAATAGAAATCCACGCCGCCTCTAAACCGGCCAAATAAGCGTACCCCGGCAGGCCGAGTAATACCCAACCGCTCATATCCGAAGCTCCAGCACTGATCGCCGAAACCGTTGGCGACAATTGTCGACCGCCGAGAAAGTAATCACCCGAATTACGGGTTCGGGCGTAGGCATAAAAGCCAATGCCAAGGACGATGCCAACATAGATTAGGAAGGCCATAAGCGTGGGCAGGGAGAGCTGCGACATAGGATTTTTCCTCTTATTGTTGGACGCGGCTTAGGCGACTCGGCAAGTCCATTGTAGCGCAGCGTCGAGCGCCGACGCGCGCGGCTTATAAATTGATCGCGGGTATACTCGAAGCGACCCCGGCAACCGGCGCCAAGGCGTGCCGGTCGAGTTGCAAGGCGGCAAAATCGAACAGCGCTGTATCGGCCAATTGCGATGGTGCAACGTGTTTAAGGGCGCTAAAAATTGTCTCCACGCGGCCGGGATGCTCGCGCTCCCAATCGCGCAACATGGCCTTGACGACACGCCGCTGCAAACCGTCTTGAGAGCCGCAGAGATTGCATGGAATGATCGGGTACTGGCGCAGTTTTGCCAGCGCCTGAAGGTCCGCCTCACGACAGTAGGCGAGCGGCCTGATGACCATATTAGCACCATCGTCCGACAGCAACTTCGGCGGCATCGCCTTGAGCTTGCCCTGATAAAACATATTTAAAAATAGCGTTTCAACGATGTCGTCGCGGTGGTGGCCGAGAGCAATTTTACTGGCGCCGATCTTCTCGGCAAAGCCGTACAGGGTGCCGCGACGCAGTCGCGAGCAGAGGCTGCAGTAGGTGCGGTTTTCGGCAATTTTTTCGGTGACAATGCGATAGGTGTCTTTTTCAATAATGTGGTATTCAACGCCCAGTCCATCGAGGTATTGAGGCAGTACCTCGGTCGGAAAGCCCGGTTGTTTTTGATCCAAATTAACCGCCACCAGTTCGAACTGTATCGGCGCGTTGTCGCGCAAATTCATGAGAATTTCCAGCATCCCATAAGAATCCTTGCCACCCGACAGGCACACCATGATGCGGTCGCCGGATTCAATCATGCGATAGTCAGCCACCGCCTTGCCGACGTTGCGGCGAAGTCGCTTGTGCAGTTTATTGGCTTCTAATTTTTCCTTACGCAAGGCCATCGCGCATCACCCATCGCCGAAGTGCGCGCATTGTAGTGCGATCCCGAGGTAAACGCCAAATCTAGCCGACCACCGACCCTCTCGGCACCACGCCGATGCAGAAAACTTTCGCTATCGGCGGCGCAGTTACCGGCTCTAGTCAAGCATCGAAAGACGCCAGTCGATGCGGTTGTCGGGTTTGATCAAAACCACCTGAGCGTTACCCAGCACCCGTTCGATAAAACCGCCCTCGCTGTAACACAGGTAAAACTCCCACATCCTAATAAAGTCTTCCGAGTACCCCTGCGCACGGATAGCCTCGAGGTTGGCGTTGAATTTATCGCGCCAGTCACGCAGCGTGGTCGCGTAGTGCGGGCCGATATCCTCGAGATGGAAAAGGCGCATATCGGTGGCCTGCTTAACACCCTCGGCGATCGCCGACACGCAGGGGATAAAGCCCCCCGGGAAAATATATCGCTGAATAAAATCCACCGAACGCACCGCGCGATCATAGCGCTGATCGCACATAGTGATCGCCTGAATCAACATCACCCCATGGGGTTTCAGTAAGTCGCTGCAGCAGCGCAGGTAGGTTTCCAAAAACTGCGGACCGACCGCTTCGATCATTTCAATCGACACCAGCTTGTCATAATAGCCGTCGAGATCCCGATAGTCCTGTTTCAGCAGCGTAATTGAATCGGTTAAACCAGCGGCTGCGATACGCTCGGCCGCCAGTGCATGCTGTTCGTCAGAAATCGTCGTGGTGGTCACGTGACAGCCGTAATTGCGCGCCGCATAAATCGCAAACCCGCCCCAGCCTGTGCCAATTTCAATCACCCGATCGGCTTTAGAGAGCTGCAATTTGTCGCAAATACGTTTTAATTTGGCCTCGGCAGCCACCTCTAAATCGCTGTTTTCACGCGGGTAATAGGCGCAGGAATACATCATCGACGAATCCAAGAACAGCTTGAACATGTCGTTACCCAAATCGTAGTGGGCCTGAATATTGCGTCGACTGCCGACTTGGGTGTTGCGATTGAACCAGTGTGCAATGCGAAAAAGTGGCGCCTTAACCCGCAGCCAACTGTTGTCCAGCGCATCCAGTACATCGGCGTTCTTAATCATTATGCGCACCAGCGTGGTCAGGTCACTGCAGCGCCATGATCCGCGCATATAGGCCTCACCCGCCGCGGTCGTGCCGCCAAAGGCAAAGTCCGCATAAAAACTCTGATCGAACACCTCCAGAGTCACTGCCAACGATTCGTCATCGACTGAGCGAGCACCAAACACTTGGCTGCAGTCGCCGTCGAGCAGGTTGAGCCGGCCCAATTTGAGCGCGCCCAAACGAGTCAAGACGGCGCGCTTGGCGAGCCGATCTAATAGACGTCCGCTATCTTGGGTAACCTCTCCACTGCATTCATTGGTCATAATTACTGCTCTCTCCGCGCGTTTTAGTCTTTGGGTGGCCGTAAAACGGGACGCCCTTCAACCATATTTTTAGTGCCTGCCAGTAGATCGCCAGCGATACTTTAAAGGTCATCAATGGGTATCGGCAGAGGCACAGGGCTAGATTGGCCGAGGTCATTGGCTGCGACTGAAGATCCAGCGTCACATCCAGCACCTTTTGATCTCGGCGATAATTTTGAATGTGCACTGCCAAGGCATCATCCGGAACCGTCAATCGCCAGCGGTACTGCATATCCATCGGCATAAATGGCGATACGTGAAAGTTTTTATCGATTTGATAGTTTTTGAAGCGCTTGCTCGACGATCCGACGACCTCGCTCAATACGTAGCAGTGGCGCTCGCCCCAGGGCGTGTTGGTGACCTCGGCAACCACCGTTTCTAGGCGGCTGCCATCGGCGCTATAGACATAATAAAAACTCACTGGATTGGATCGATAAAAGAAATAACGCAAATTGGTCAGTAAAAAAATCGCCCCATCGGGTCGATTGCCAGTCTGTCGGTAGACTAGATCACGGATACTAGCACTCAACGGAAGATCGGCATCGCCGCTGTGATCAGCGCGTCGAAACCATGCCAAGTTGGGTGCCTTGGCCGACCAAAGCCTAAA
>CALGJN010000298.1:0-4689 GCA_937920185.1 uncultured Cellvibrionales bacterium
AAAAGCGCTAAAGAGTCCATTTCTAGCGCCGTAAAGTGGATTCGGTTAGCGGATTAGTGAGCTCTATTGAAACCCGCGAATCAACGCCGTTGTTGCGCTGTAGAGCGGTTCGTCCGAGCCATCTAAAGGGCCTCAAACCGCTTTTTAAATCTATCGCCTTGATCACATATGTGCCGTTTAGATACATACCTTAATGATAATCATTATTATTCATATTATCAAGTAAATCGTGCGTTACGAACTTGCCGATGCCAACAAGACGTCTAATCGTGCAGGTTTTCGCGATCATATGCGGACATTGGTGGCAACGTTTTGCAATGTATTAGCTTAATTTTTGGGCTTTACCGAGACGAACGTAACCGATCATGCATGCGCTTGACTGGCTCGGTATTAGCCAACGGGGCAGGCTAGCGGCGATTATGGATACCAGTCCATGAAGCCAATTTACTGCCATCGACGCGCTGCAGATTAAATGCCGATGCAAAGCCTGCTGCGTCTGATCGGACGCCACAATTCAGTTATTAATAGACCGGCAATGGCAAGTGATGGCCAGGTCTTCATCAATACTGATTGTGTGGCTGGGGTGGTTGGTATTTTAGCTAACCATAGCATCGATCTGTACCGGCGCTGCTGCGCCCATAGGTAGCTGTGGCGTTCGTTGATGGGTGCTAAACCACCAGTGATCGCTGGTGATCGAGGCCCATACTGAGGATAAAGGGCGCGCTCTCTTGGCGTTGTTTAAAAGCCTGCTTACTGTCGATACCCTGCCATTGCATACGCACTAATTGTTGCGCTGTGGGCGCACCAAGGGTCGATCCTGGGCCCAAAATAATCAGTTGATCAGGGGCAAACTCCTTGCAGGCGACTTCAATCGCGCGCGAGTAGTTATAAGTGGCACACACCTGCTGACCAAAGGTGTAGTCAAACAGCGCTTTAGTGTCGCTTCCGTAGGGTTGCCAAATGGCCCCGCGCCCATCGATCAATGGCACCTTTGGAACGGCCAGCAGTGAGGCGTCGAAGGTATCAAAGGCGATGTCCGACACCGGCTGCATCAAAGGGCTATGAAAGGCTGCATGGTGAGGTAATACCATCGGGTAGCGATCTTGTTCCCGCGGCAGCGCCGCCAGTAATGCATCGCTGCCGTGCTGATTGGCGGCGATGACCGACATAAGTCCGAGATCAATGGAGGGAAAAATGGCTGTTTCTGGCTCGCGGTTTAAGCCTTCAATGGTGCTATTCAATCGCTCGTCGAGGTGCGGTTGATGTTGCCACTGATCGTCGCAGCGTGGGTAGATTAATTGTTTACCCTCGGCCTGTTGGTGCATCAGAGTACCCATGGTATTGACGATGCGCATTCCTTCGGAGAACGAGCAGGCACCCGCGGCTGCCAGCGCTAGATACCAGCCCATAGAGTTGCCGGTGATGGCGACGATGTCGACGCGCTCGCTGGCAATGCTCAAAAAGTCTGCCATAGCACAGGCATAGATCAGTGCCGATGCATTATCGCCGGTGGTGTGCAGCGCGGGTCGAAAGCGCTCGGCGCCATCGAGGTCCGCTAAACTGGGTTGCTGATTGTCCTTTCGACACCGATCTAGCGATGCCAAAAATTCTGATTTATCGGCATGGTGTCGCTGCAGATAGCCGAGTTCCGGTTTGTTGTAGGTGCCACGACCCGGACATATAACGACCGCGGTTGGCTTCATGATGGGTTCCCAGATTGAACGACTAGGGCAAGTGCCTTGGCGACGATTTTATCTGCGCTGGGTAGCAGTGCATTGGCGGCATCGCCAAGCGGTATAAAACAATCTTCGGCGTTTAAGCGGTCGATATTTGCGCTATGATTTTGTTCTAAAAATAGGGTCATTAGAGCCTCGCTAACCGATCCCGAGCGGCGGCATTCGTCGACGATCAGTATATTGTCGCAGTCGCGGGTGGCCTCGATAAGGGCTTGTTCCGGCAGTGGATGGAGCCAGCGTATATCGATCAATCGGCAGTCGATAGCATGTTGTTCGAGGAGTATCTTGGCGGCTATGTTACTCAGATAAAAGCCGTTGGCGTAGCTCACAATGCACAGTTTTCGAGCGCCACCTTGGACGTTGATGTCGGCGTATTGAAAAGCGTTGTCAGGGGCGCCGAGTTGGTATTCGTTGGCCCATAAGCGATCACCCGGCTGGTGCAAGTCGAGCGTAGTGTAGAGCGCGATAGGCTCTATGATGATCACCACTCGCTGTTCTCGGTGCGCTAAGTCAACCGCAATACGCAATAATTGAGCCGCGTCGCTACCACTGCTAGGTGCTGCCACTACAATGCCTGGGATATCGCGAAATACGGTAAAAGAATTGTCGTTGTGGAAGTGTCCACCAAAGCCCTTTTGGTAGGCAAATCCGGCGATGCGGATGACCATAGGATTGCTGAAGGCGCCGTTGGAGAAGAACGGCAGGGTTGCCGCCTCACCGCGGATTTGATCTTCGGCGTTGTGAACGTAGGCCAAAAATTGTATTTCAGCAATCGGTAAAAACCCACAGTGGCCCAACCCAATGGCCAATCCGAGGATACTCTGCTCATCTAGTAGCGTGTTGGTTACGCGGCGCGGACCAAACGCCTCGTAGAGTCCTTGTGTGACGCCGTAGACCCCGCCTTTTTTAGCGATATCTTGACCAAATAGCACGCTGTTGGCGTACGCGGACATAATTTCCGAGAGCGCTAGATTGATGTGTCTGGAAAGACCGACCGCCTTGCCAATGTAGCGCGCATGCTTTTTTTGCAGGTCGCCCTGCGTTGCCGGATTGACCAACGGCTGTCGCTGGATCACTGGGGGCCAGACGCTCGACATAATATCGTCTACTTCGATGAGTTTAGGCCGACAAATAACTCCGCGAGCGATGCGAGTGACACGCTGCTCCATACTGCTATACATCTCGCCGATGGCGTCGCTACTGAGTATCCGCCGAGCGTGCAGGGTCGCTGCGCTATAGAGCAGGGGGTCATGATTTTCCCGATCGACAATATTCGCTTGGTCGGCGTATTGGCTCTCCATATCAGATCCCGCATGCCCGCTCAAACGGACGGTCTTAAAATGTAAAAACACTGGTTTTCGGCGCGCCCTTGCGTAGCTCTGTGCCTCGCGGGCGGCGCGATCGATGTCCAGTATGTCGAGCCCGTTGCAGGCGATGTATTTAAGCCCCGGACGACAACTGTAATTGGCTTCTATCCATCCACTTGGGGTCGCAGTGGAAATGCCGATGCCGTTGTCCTCGCAGATAAAGATCAATGGCATCAATGAGCCTTGATAGGCGGCCCATGCGGCGGTATTGATCGCGCCTTGCGCGGTTGAATGGTTGACTGACGCATCACCAAAACTGCATATCACCACACCATCGTCATCGAGTCCGACGGATTGGTGTGGCACATTTTTATAAAGGCCCAAGGCGTGTGCAGCGCCGACGGCCTTGGGGAGATGGGAGGCTATGGTACTGGTTTGCGGCGGAATCCAGAGGGCTTTGGAGCCGATGACCTTGTGTCGCCCACCGGAAATTGGCTCATCGCGACTGGCGACAAAGGCCAACAGGTTGTCATAAAGAGTGGTTCCGCCGGGGATTTTTTTGCTGCGTTGTAGCGCAAAAGCACAGCTTCTGTAGTGTAAAAAAGCCATGTCGTTGACGCGAAATACCTCGCCAAAAACAGCATTGCCCTCGTGTCCTGAACTACCGATGGTGTAAAAGCTCTGTTTATCTGCGCTTAGCCGCCTCGAGGTGATATCTAATAGGCGGCTCATCACTTGGGATTCAAAAATATCGATGATTTGAGCGTCGCTTAAACCGCTGGTAAGTGCAGACGGCTCGGGAAATTTGGCGCTCGCCACGCGCTCGATAAAGTTGTCGTGAAGAATGTCAGCTCGGTTCATTACCCATCTCATTGTCAAGGATTGCGCTGAGGGCGGTGTAGGTGCCGGCGTCGCGCATCGGAACGCGGAACTTTCGCGATAGTTCAACGATGTTTGCCACATTCTTTTTGATGGTCGAACTGGTCAGTGCCTTGGCGCGGTGCACCAGGGTTCGCAGCTCGATGTCTCGCTGATCGATGTTGTCGCTGGTGAGTTCGATGTACGCGGCTATGATACCACCGGCGTTGGCGATGAAATCCGGCACCTGTTGAATGCCGTTGCGGTAGAGGAGTGGATAGGCATCGAGCGCAGTGGGGTTGTTGGCTCCTTCGACGATGTATCGGGCCTGTATTCGTCCGGCATTTTGGCTGTCGATTACGTACTGCAGAGCGCAGGGAAACAACAGGTCGGTGGCTTCGAATAAAACGCGGTTGGCATCGCTATCGAGCAATCTGCCCTCCGAGGGGAGTAGCGCTGTTGCAGTGTGCGTGTCGAGACCGATCAGGGCCGCGCTAAGTGCTTGCGAAATGGGTTTGTCAAATACCCAGGTACCGCCAAATTTAGGGTCTCCGATGGCGTTCAGTCGGCCGCCACTGGCGCTGAAATAGCGGATCACCGCAGCGCCCATGGCACCCACGCCGTGGACGGCAAAGGCTACACGTTGGAGGTCTTCATCGTGCATCACTAGGGTCTGGACGGCAGCTTCGGCGACACCGAGGCCGGCGATCCCCTCGCGATCATAATCGGTACCACCCATGGCGACGGTTTTGCCGGTGAATGAACGGCGCGAGTTAAGCGTGTCGCAG
>CALGJN010000299.1:0-2103 GCA_937920185.1 uncultured Cellvibrionales bacterium
TCTTTGCGCCCTCGGCACTGGCGCATGCGGAGCACGGAAAGCCTCTCTACGTATCCGACAAAGGGGTCGACGTGGGCCTCTGCAACGACCCAGACCAACCCTGCAAGAGCATTGGTTACGCCAGCTCAAAGGCCAACAAGGGCGATCAGATACAGCTGGCTGACGGACGCTATTCGATCGACGACGCCGACAGCTTGTTTTACCTGCTGAGCGATCTAGTGCCGGTCAGCGGTGGCTACAGCCGGGCCGATCGGTACGCTAAAACCAGCGCTAAAAATATCACCCACCTATCGGGTGTTCCGCTGGAATACGCCGAGCAATTGGCTAGCAAGGGTTTTAGCGTCATCGTCGACAGTAAAGGACAGAATAAAACTCAGCGAGACAATTTGCAAAAGGCACTGGGAATCTATCGACGGCTCAAGCAGACGCAGTCGGCAACACCTTGCGTCGATGGCTTTGCCGGTGACCACGCCTGCGATAAAATCGACTTATTGGCGCACTTACCGCTGTCTAGCTTTTCCACTAATCCCTCGGCTGCCAACGACATCTGGGGATTTTACGACCTTAACGACGGCCGCGAATATGCGTTGATAGGGCTTGAAAATGGCGTTGGTGTGGTCGAGGTGAGCGATCCTGAATCGCCGAGAATCGTCACCGTGATCAACGGTGAGTCAACTCCATGGCGTGATTTGAAGCACTATCAGCGCTTCAATACCGATAGCGGTCGCTGGGACAACTATGCCTACGTCACCGCCGACTCTGCCGACGTCGGCACCATGATTATTGACCTGCGCGGTCTGCCCAACACCGCCACCTTGCTGGCGACCCACAAAGACCTTGATATCGCCGCGCACAACGTCTATCTAAGCAACGTCGATTTCTCTCTCGGCGTCGCGCTCAACGGCGTTGAGCCGCACTTGCACATCGTCGGATCAAACGATCGCGGCGGGGCGTTTAAAAGTTACGCGTTAAAAGACCCAGCGACGCTAACCCAGGTTTACCGGCACGCCGAGAGTTCTCGGAGTAACTACACCCACGACGCCAGCTCGATGGTCGTGACCGACCCGCGCAAAGACAGTCAGTGCGTGGCGACCGGGCCGGTGTGCGAGATTCTGTTTGATTTTAACGAAAACGATTTTCAAATTTGGGACAAAACCCAAAACGCAACACCGACGCGCTTAAGCACTACCACCTACCCAGAGGCCGAGTACATTCACTCGGGCTGGTATACCGAGGACCAGCAGGTACTGGTGGTGCACGACGAGCTCGATGAACGGCGTCGTTCATTGAATACCACGGTACGTTTTTTTGCGCTGTCAGACCTGCGCGTTCCCACGCTGCTGTCGACCTGGGTCGGCACCACCGCCGCCGTCGATCACAATGGGTTTGTCCGCGGCAATCGCTATTATATGTCGCACTACACCCGCGGCATAACGGTGCTAGACATTTCAGACAGCGCCAAGCCGCAGACAATCGGCCACTTTGACACCTTTCCACTCAGCGACAACAACGGCTTTAATGGCGCCTGGGGGATCTATCCCTACCTGCCGAGCGGCAACTTACTGGTCAGCGATATTGAAGGGGGGCTGTACGTTCTGCGCGACAACACCGTGCAACCTGCCGAGGGTAACGCGCGTTTTACTCAAGGCACCTATGCGGTGGTCGAGGGTGAGACCGCGCGGATCTCGGTGGTTCGTAGCGACGGTGATCGTGGCGCCGTCAGCGTCAAATGGGAACTGCTCGCCGGTGCCACCGACAGCGACGACCTAAGCATGGATTCCGGCGTTCTCAGTTGGGCGGACGGCGATGATCAGAGCCAAGAAATCCTCATTCCTATCAATACCAATGACGGTGACGAACACCAAGAAAGCTTTTTTATCCGGCTCTACGATCCGCGCGGCTCGCTGGCGCTGGCGGCGCCAAATATCGCGATGATTTCCATCGCCGCTTCGCAGCTAACGGCTGATGCCGGTGTCGATGTAGCAATGCCTAAAGACACTCTCGTCCGTCTACAGGGCGCAGGATACGGGCCTTATAACGACGAACTCAGCTATCGATGGCAGCAAACCTCGGGCGTCAGCGTGACGCTGCAGCAAGCCGATT
>CALGJN010000300.1:0-5444 GCA_937920185.1 uncultured Cellvibrionales bacterium
ATAGAGTGCTCGTAAATAAAGTGCTCGTAAATAGAGTGCTCGTAAATAAAGTGCTCGTAAATAGAGTGCTCGTAAATAAAGTGCTACTGGATAGAGTGCTATTAGATCAACTACTATCAGATAGAACGTCACTAAAAAAAGCGATTAAATAGCAAAGGCCTAGATAAAAAGCGACAAGATTAACGTCTAAAAATCAAATAAAAATATTATATAAATTATTAATATCAGTAATTTAACATAAAAAATTAAAGTGACTTATAACAGTAGTTTCTTGGCGTAAATGCGCTCAGAAAAAACACTATTAGACAGCGCCCGCCTGCGTTTTATTGCATCGACTTAGCCATCCATTAAGCGAAAGGTAAAGTTCACCCGCGGCTCTTCGAGTTTTGCCACTTTGGCGATCCGGTGTTGCCAATAGCTCTGAATACCCGCGTTCATTAAAAGCAGTGAGCCGTGGGGCAAGGTAATGGCTACGCGTTCTTTGGTGTGATTGTGGCGCAACTGAAAAACCCGTTCAGCGCCGAGCGACAATGACGCGATGATCGGCTCAAAACCTAGCGATGCCTCGTCATCGGCGTGCCAGTCGACGCTGTCGCGCCCATTGCGGTAGTAATTTACCAACGCGCGATTAAATCGCTGTTGCGTTTCCGCCTCAACGGCTAGGCGGAGTGACTCCATCCACGGTGGAAAGGCAACAGCCGGTAGGCAAATTTTTGAGTAGGTATAGCTGGTACCCGGCTCGCCAAACCAGTTTTGCAAACGGGGAATGGGCAGGGTCTTGCCGACAATCCGAATACTGTCGGCCCGCCAGGGCGTTTTAGCGATGGCCGTGTCGAGTAGCGCATCGGCACCCTGATGATCCAGCCAGTTGGGCCATAACACCAGGTCTGAGGTGCGCTCGGGCGTCAGCATTAGGGGAATCGCTTGTTGCTTAAAAAGATCCATAGATTCTGGGCTCTACCTCTAAACACACGCCAAAGCGCTGTTCTACAGCGCTCTGTATATGTTCGCACAACGCTAATAATTGAGCCGCACTGCCACTGCCATAGTTGATCAGCACCAACGCCTGCCGTTCGTGTACGCCAACCTCCCCGGCGCGATAACCGCGCAGACCGCAGCGCTCGATCAACCAGGCCGCCGGGACTTTTGACAGATTGTTGTACGCTGGGTATACGGGTATCTGTGGCTCGTCGACCATTAACCGCGCCAGTTGCTGCTGGTCGAGTAGCGGATTTTTGAAAAAACTTCCGGCATTCGGCAGCCGCGCAGGATCTGGCAATTTCGCGCGGCGAATGTCGGCCACGGTTTCAGCGATCAGTTGCGGCGTGATCTGCGCTGCGCTGGCATCGCCGAGTTTGGCCTCCAATTTGGCCTCTAGCGCGTCGCGTAACGCCGGGTATTGCCATCGGTTGTTCGGCTGCGTGGACAGCTTGATGCAGACCTCGGTAATCACATAGTTATTCCGCTCTCGGCGTTTAAAAATGCTCTCGCGATAGCCAAATTCGCAATCTTTTGCGTCCATTTCATGCAGCTCTCCAGTCGCCGTATGAATCGCTTTTAAGGACACAAAACACTCGCATAACTCGACCCCATAGGCGCCAATATTTTGAATCGGAGCGGCCCCCACGCTACCGGGGATAAGTGCTAAATTTTCTAGTCCATACCAGTGATTACGCAACGACAGAGCAACCAACGACGACCAGTCTTCGCCGGCACCAATGGTTACATAGACGTCGTCGCCAACGCAGCGATGACGAATGCCACGCAATTCCACCAACGCCACCAATCCATGGAGAGTATTTTTTAACACCACATTGCTGCCGCCGCCGAGCGCGGTAATGGTTAGCTTGTTAGCGCGGGCAAATGCCAGCGCCTGGTGAACATCGTCGAGGCTGCCAAGTCGACAAAAATAATCCGCCGTGGCGTCGAGCGCCAACGCGTTATAGTTGCGCAGAGAGACGGTTTTTTCGACCCCAAAACTCACAGGCGATGGTGTTTTTGTAGGTGCTGTAAAAGTCCCGCCGAGGCATCCTCAATCAGGTCGATCACCAGATCAAAGCCCTGCGCGCCGCTGTAGTAGGGGTCCGGCACCTCGCGCTCTTCAAAATTCGCAGAATAGTCTAAAAAGAGTCCGAGATGACCGGCAAAATCGTTCGGGCGCAAAATTTCCAAATTGGATAAATTTTGCCCATCCATGGCTAAAATGTACGCGCCATCATCAAAATCTTTGGCGCTGACCAACCGCGATCTCAGCGCGCTGAGATCGATGCCGCGCCGCTGCGCCACCTCGACGCTGCGACTGTCCGGGGCATGGCCTAAATGCCAATCTCCGGTGCCGGCAGAATCGACGCAAATACGATCGCCCAGCCCCTGCGCCGCGACCATGTGCTCAAATACGCCATGGGCGGTGGGCGATCGGCATATATTGCCAAGGCAAACAAAAACCACGGATATTTTATTCATCGCTAAGTTCCATAAACAACCGACCCGCATCTGTCTGTCGGTGATAATGTTATTGCGTGAGCGGAGTGTCTATCATCGCCCGCACGCGCTGCAAATCGGCGTCGGTATCAACCCCTGGGGGCACGGTACAAGCCGCCATATCGACATGAATATTGACGCCGTGATAGATAAATCGCAACTGCTCCAAGCGCTCTAGATGTTCGATATCGCAGCGCGGCCAGCCGACAAACTGATTGAGCGTGCCAACTTTGTAGGCGTACAGGCCAATATGACGCACCGCTAGCGCCGTATTGGAAAAGTGCTTTTCAGCACCGCCAAAATCGTCCCTCGGCCATGGCATGGGTGCGCGGCTAAAGTTGAGAGCGAAATTGCGATAATCACGGGCCACCTTGACGACGTTGGGATTGAGGAAGTCCTCCAGCGATTCGATCGGCTCGATCAGGGTCGCCACGCCAGCGTCTGGATTATTCTGCAGATTTTGCGCCACTTGATCGATTACCTGTGGAGGGATCAGCGGCTCGTCGCCCTGCACGTTGACCAGTATTTGATCGCTCGGCAACGCCAGTTGCACCGCAACTTCCTGCAACCGGTCGGTCCCCGAGGCATGATCTTTGCGCGTCATGCACAGCTCTGCGCCAAAGCTTTGAGCGAGCGCGGCAATCCGCTGATCGTCGGTGGCAATAACAATGCGCGCCGCAGAACTCATCGACGCCTGCTCCCATACGCGCTGCAGCATTGGCTTACCGGCAATCGCCAACAGCGGCTTACCCGGCAGCCGTGCTGAATCGTAACGCGCTGGAATAACCACCATAAAACTCATAGACACCTCATTGTTGCGCGTTTAAAAAATCAAATACCCTGGCGAATCGGCAATGTGCGCCCCAAAAGGCGTTCGACCAGCCGTTCGTCGAGGGTTGCAGCCACCTCTAAATACCAGACCCCCGCCAGATCCACCGCGCTGAGCTTGATCGCGTCCTTGGCAGTAATCACCACATCCAAATCGTCTTCAAAATATAAATCACCGCTGTTCAATGGATGGTGGTCGTCGTGGGCGTGAAGCCTGACATTTAGGCCAAGCGCCTCGAGCGTTGTAGCGAAGCGCTGCGGTGCTCCGATAGCCGCAACGGCATGTACCGACGAGGTGCCCGACCATTGGCTTGCCGGGCAACTGTCGCCACTGGCCAAATTAACGAAACGCAGCGCTTCGAGCTCGAATGGCATCGTCTCTGCGGGATACTGGGTCGGCCGAGCGCCGCCATTAACCGCGATCAAATCAACGCTAGCAAGCCGGCCGGCAGGTTCGCGCAATGGCCCCGCGGGCAAACAATAACCATTGCCCAAGCCCCTCGAGCCGTCGATCACCGCGATCTCAATGTCGCGATGCATGGCGTAGTGCTGAAGACCGTCATCGCTGAGTACCAGATCGCATTCGAAGCGCTCGAGCAAATACTCTACCGCGCGGTGTCGATCGCTGTCGACCACCACTGGGCAACCGCAACTGCGGGCGATTAACAGGGCTTCATCGCCGGTTTCAACAACCGCGCTATCGGCGCTGACCAACAGTGGCCCGGCCCGACGACGGCCTTTGTAACCGCGACTGACAACCCCTGGCCTAAAACCCCGAGCTGACAGATCGTTCGCCAGCGCCATCAACAGCGGCGTCTTACCGCTGCCGCCCACCGCGATATTGCCCACCACCACCACCGGCGCCGAATAGCGGCGGTGGCTAAAGCGCCATCGCAAGTAACCACGGCGAACAGCGCAAATCAAACGGTATAACCCGGCGAGGGGTCGCAGCGCCAGCAACCATAAACTGTTGGCGTACCAGGCGCGCGTCAGTACCTTTTCAAGCGACAAGGCTAGTCGTCCCGCACTGGGTCAAACTGGTTGCTATAAAGTTCAGCATAACGACCCGACTGGTCGAGTAATTGCCGGTGATTACCGCGCTCAATAATGCGGCCATTTTCAATCACCAAGATGCAATCGGCAGACTCTACCGTGCTCAAGCGGTGGGCAATGACAAACGTCGTGCGGTTTTCCATAAGTCGCTCTAACGCCGCCTGAATCAAGCGCTCCGAGTCGTTGTCCAGCGCCGAGGTCGCCTCGTCCAAGATCAGCACAGGTGCATCCTTTAATACCGCTCTGGCAATGGCTAGACGCTGGCGCTGCCCGCCAGACAGCATGACACCGTCGTCGCCGATTGCGGTATCGTAAGCCGCCGGCAAAGCTTCGATAAAGCCATCGGCATTGGCTATTTTGGCCGCCGCATAGACTTTTTCCGGCGCGACATTAGCTAATTCGCCGTAGGCGATGTTGTTGTAAATGGTGTCGTTAAATAGCGTCACGCTCTGACTCACCAGCGCTATATGGCTGCGCAAGTTGGTCAGCGTGTAGTCATGAATACTGACACCGTCAAGCGTGATATCGCCACTCTGATTGCGATAAAAGCGCGAAATCAGGCTGACCAGCGAGGTTTTACCACTGCCAGACGAACCGACAAGCGCGATGGTTTGACCGGGCGCTACGGAAAAGTTTAGATCGCTGAGCACCGATTGTTCGGTGCCCGGGTAGATAAATGACACATCGGAAAACTCAAAGCTCCCCTCGACATGGTCGCAGCTATGCTCGCCAGTATCTTCCTCTTGTTCAGAGTCGATCACCTCAAAAATGGACTCGGCCGCGGCGATACCACGCTGAATGGCGCTGTTTATCTCGGTAAGTTGCCGGATAGGTTTAATCAGCATGCCCGAAGCGACCAAAAATTTAATGAAATCGCCGGTGCTCATCGCCGACAATAGCACTGGGTTGAGCATAAAGCTGGTGATTGCAGCAAACGCCAGCGACACCAACAGCATCACCAGCGGATTGCTCAGTCCCTCGGTCAAGGCCATCTTCATGTTTTGCCGGCGATTGCTGTGGCTGGCGGCAAGCATGCGCTCGCGCTCGACCTCGGTACCTCCATACATGCGCACTTCGCTGTA
>CALGJN010000301.1:0-7065 GCA_937920185.1 uncultured Cellvibrionales bacterium
GACTATAGCGGCGGTGGTCGCGGCACTGCTTATTAGTCTGATCGGAGGATGGATATTTATATGGTAACTTCAATTACAAGTTTAGGCCGCAGTGGGCTGTCTGATTGGCTGCTGCAGCGCGTATCAGCCTGTATTATGACGCTGTATGTGGTGTTCATCGTGGGCTATTTGATGCTCAATCCCGGTTTGCAGTTTGCCGATTGGCAGGCGCTTCACGGGTCCTTGCCGATGCGAATGTTTAGCTTGATGACGGTGCTGTCATTAGCCGCGCATTCTTGGATTGGAATGTGGTGTGTTTTTACCGATTACGTAACGGTTCGATTAATTGGCCCAAAAGCCACCGCTGTGCGTATATTTTTTCAGTTAATGATGATTGCAGTGACGCTGCTTTACACAATTTGGGCTATCGACATTCTTTGGGGAATCTAGCGATATGACGACAATGAAGACCATGAGTTTTGACGCGGTAATCGTCGGTGGTGGCGGTTCGGGTATGCGCGCTGCGCTGCAGTTGGCGCAGTCAGGATACAAAACCGCTGTAATCACTAAGGTGTTCCCAACGCGCTCACACACGGTGTCAGCACAGGGCGGTATCACCTGTGCTATTGCCAGCGATGATCCGAATGATCAATGGCAGTGGCATATGTACGACACTATTAAAGGCTCTGACTTTATTGGTGATCAAGAAGCAATCGAATACATGTGCTCCACCGGTCCCGAAGCAGTGTTTGAGTTGGAGCACATGGGCTTGCCGTTTTCTCGCACTGAATCTGGACGGATTTATCAGCGACCATTTGGCGGTCAATCAAAAGACTATGGCAAGGGCGGTCAGGCGTCGCGTACCTGCGCCGCGGCGGACCGTACCGGGCATGCTCTTTTGCATACCCTCTATCAGGGGAACCTCAAAAACAACACGGTGTTTTTGAACGAGTGGTTTGCCGTTGACTTAGTAAAAAACGCCGATGATGCCGTCGTCGGCGTGATCGCCATCGACATAGAGACCGGCGAGACTGTGTTTGTAAAATCCAAGGCGACGGTGTTTGCCACCGGTGGTGCAGGGCGTATCTATGCCTCTACGACGAATGCGCATATCTGTACGGGTGACGGCATTGGTATGTCGCTACGCGCCGGTTTCCCGGTTCAAGATATTGAGATGTGGCAGTTCCACCCAACCGGCATCGCTGGAGCTGGTACGCTGGTGACCGAGGGTTGCCGCGGCGAGGGCGGGTATCTTATCAACAAAGATGGCGAGCGCTTTATGGAGCGCTACGCGCCGAATGCTAAAGATTTGGCGGGGCGCGATGTGGTCGCTCGTTCGATGGTGCTGGAAATCCTCGAAGGGCGCGGCTGTGGTGAGGATGGCGACCATGTATTCCTCAAGCTTGATCACTTGGGCGAAGAGACGTTAAATGCCAAATTGCCCGGTATTCTTGAACTTTCAAGAACCTTTGCCCATGCCGATCCAGTGGTTGAGCCGATTCCGGTGGTGCCCACTTGCCATTACATGATGGGGGGTATTCCGACCAACGTGAATGGCCAAGCGCTGACCGTAGATAAAGACGGTAAGGATCAAGTTATCGAAGGATTTTATGCCTGTGGAGAGGCCGCTTGTGTTTCAGTCCACGGTGCCAATCGCTTGGGCGGTAATTCACTGCTCGACTTGGTGGTATTTGGTCGCGCTTCGGGTATGTTTATCGAGAAGTCGCTGCGCGAGGGGATCGATCTAAAGGATCCTCGGGACGAGGATATCGAGCGTGCGATGGCCGGCTTGAATGGCTTAAATGATTCCTCAGGTGGTGAGCAGGCGTCGGTTCTGCGCGCCGAATTACAGACCATTATGCAGAATTATTTTGGTGTTTTTCGTCGCGGTGACTATATGCAAGATGGCATAGCTAAGCTCAATGAGCTGAAAGTTCGCATAGACGCTGTGGCGTTGGATGACAAGAGTTTGGTGTTTAACACCGCGCGCATCGAGGCGTTGGAGTTGCGCAACTTATTTGCCGTTGCAGAGGCTACTGCGATTGCCGCAGAGGCGCGAACGGAGAGTCGCGGGGCGCATGCGCGAGAGGATTTCCAAGAGCGCGATGACGTCAATTGGCTGTGTCACTCGATGTTTTATCCCGGCGACAAATCGGTTGGTAAGCGCGACGTGAACTTTACACTGAAGACCCGTGAGCCCTTTGCACCAGCAGTGCGGACGTACTGAGGCAGATAACTTTAATTGACCCCAAGGAATCCATAGTGATGTTAACTGTGAGCATTTATCGGTATAACCCAGAGGCGGATGACGAGCCTTACATGCAGGACTTTGAGGTCGATACCCAAGGTAAAGACGTCATGGTGTTAGACGTGCTCGAGAAACTCAAGGTCGAGGATCCGACGTTGGTTTATCGCCGGTCTTGCCGCGAGGGCGTGTGCGGGTCGGATGGTATGAATATGTCGGGGAAAAATGGTCTCGCCTGCATCACGCCGATATCACAGGCGGTGAAAAACAATAAACTGATTATACGGCCGCTTCCCGGCTTGCCGGTTATCAGGGATCTGGTGATTGATATGGGCCAATTTTACGCCCAGTATGAGAAAATCCAACCGTATATGATTAACAACTCGCCAGCGCCCGCCATAGAGCGACTGCAGTCCCAAGAAGAGCGCGCCAAACTGGACGGTCTTTACGAGTGCATTCTCTGCGCGTGCTGTTCGACGGCTTGCCCATCTTTTTGGTGGAATCCGGATAAATTTATCGGCCCCTCTGGGTTGTTGCAGGCGTATCGATTTCTGGCCGACAGTCGAGACACAGCCACCGAAGAAAGATTGGCAAAGCTCGATGATCCCTTCAGTGTTTTTCGCTGTCATGGTATTATGAATTGCGTACAGGTTTGCCCGAAGGGGCTCAACCCGACGCGTGCCATCGGGCACATCCGCAATATGTTGATTAGAAGCGCAACATAGGGTTTAATCTGCCGGCCATGTGATAATGGCTGGCAAGTTACGGATACATTCATAGCGCATTTCCACAGGGGACAGCGAGCCATGTCAGAGGGCCTTATGGAGCAATTTCTTAGCTCCTCCCACTTTTCTGGTGGCAATGCCGCCTATATCGAAGACCTTTACGACACTTATTTGCACGAACCCGAAGGGGTTCCCGAGGAATGGAAGCTGTTTTTCGACGCGTTGCCAAGGACCAACGGCAGCGCGCATTCAGACGTTTCTCACGCGACGATTGTGCAGCACTTCGAACTGCTCGGGCGCAGGCAAGCAAGACCTACCCCGGCCCCAGGGTCTGGCGGTATACATTTGCAGCACGAGCGCAAGCAGGTCAGGGTCGTCCAGTTGATCAGTTCCTACCGCTTTCGAGGACATCAAAAGGCCAATCTAGACCCGCTCGGCTTGATGGAACGCAAGGTGGTGCAGGATCTCGAACTGCATTTTCATGGCCTGACCCCCGCCGATTTAGAAACTACCTTCCAAACCTCGCCGTTGTACATAGGCAAAGACGAGGCAACGCTGCGGGAAATCATAGAATCGTTAGAAGAGACCTACTGCGGTAATTTGGGTCCCGAGTTTATGCACATTACCTCGTTCGCAGAAAAACAGTGGTTGGCTCAGCGCTTTGAGAGCGTGCGTTCCAAGCCAACCTATGGAGACAAAGCACGCATCGACGTGCTCAATCGCCTGACCGCAGCCGAAGGTCTGGAAAAGCACCTAGACTCCAAATACCCCGGAACCAAGCGTTTTGGTCTCGAGGGCGGTGAGAGCCTGATTCCGATGCTCGACTGTCTAGTGCGGCGCTCGGGTGAGTATGGTTGTAAAGAAATAGTACTGGCCATGGCCCATCGCGGGCGCCTCAATGTGTTGATCAACGTGCTTGGTAAAAATCCCGCTGAAATGTTTGACGAGTTTGAGGGTAAGCGCTTGGTCAATACCTCGGGCGACGTTAAATATCACCAGGGTTTTTCTTCCAACGTGATGACTCCCGGTGGAGAGGTTCATTTGGCTCTTGGCTTTAACCCGTCGCACTTGGAGATTTCCTGTCCCGTGGTTGTCGGCTCCGCGCGCGCACGGCAAGACCGGCGCAACGATCCATCAGGTGAAAAGGTACTGCCCATCCTGTTGCACGGCGATGCAGCTTTTGCCGGGCAGGGCGTGGTCATGGAGACCTTTCAGTTGTCCCAGACCCGCGCCTACAAGACCGGTGGCACCATTCATGTGGTGATCAACAATCAGGTCGGTTTTACCACCAGTCGACAGGACGATGCGCGGTCGACTGAGTACTGTACCGATGTTGCCAAGATGGTCCAGGCGCCGATTCTTCACGTCAATGGCGACAATCCCGATTCGGTGATGTTCGCGGCCATGCTGGCGATGGATTATCGCTATGAGTTTGGCAAGGACATCGTCATCGATCTGGTGTGTTATCGCCGTCGTGGCCACAACGAAACCGACGAGCCGTCGTCGACCCAACCGCTGATGTACAACGCGATCAAGAACCACCCTACGACGCGATCCTTTTATGCGCAAAAGCTGATTCAAGAGGGTGTTTTAACGCTCGAACAATCCGAGGAAATGACCAATATCTACCGTTCGAGCCTCGATCGTGGAGAATTTGTGGTGCACAATTTGGTGACTGAACCCGATCACGGTTTGTTTGTCGATTGGGGACCGTATCTGGGGCATCAGTGGCGTACCCCCGGAGACACCTCAGTGGATTCAGTGGCACTGGCGAGTGTTGCCTCTCGAATTACCACGATACCGGATCACATCGTGGTGCAGCGACAGGTGGCGAAACTCTACGACGATCGTCGAAAGATGGCTGTTGGCACGCTACCACTCAATTGGGGTATGGCTGAATTACTCAGTTATGGCACCTTGATCGAGGAGGGATATCCGATTCGCTTTACCGGTCAGGATGTTCGCCGTGGTACCTTCTCGCACCGCCATGCAGTGGTTCTCAATCAAGAGAACGGCGACGATTATATTCCACTGCAGCACCTGGCCGAGGATCAGGTCAGCTTCGATCTCTACGATTCGGTATTGTCGGAAGAAGCGGTGCTGGCTTTTGAGTACGGATACTCGACAACCATGCCTTCCGGATTGGTTATTTGGGAAGCGCAGTTTGGTGATTTTGCCAACGGTGCGCAGGTGGTTATCGATCAGTTTATTACCAGTGGCGAACACAAATGGGGTCGGTTGTCGGGGCTTATTATGCTCTTGCCCCACGGTTTTGAAGGTCAGGGCCCGGAACATTCGTCGGCTCGTCTGGAGCGATTTTTGCAACTTTGCGCAGAGCACAATATGCAAATTTGTATCCCCACAACACCGGCGCAAATTTTTCACCTGCTAAGACGTCAGGCGATTCGGCCGATGCGTCGTCCACTGGTAGTGATGAGCCCGAAATGGATACTTCGCCACAAGCAGGCGACTTCGACCTTAGACGAGTTGGCCACTGGCAGTTTTCAAAACGTCCTGGCAGACGAAGGTGTCAAGTCGGCCGACGTGAAGCGCTTGGTGCTGTGTTCGGGCAAGGTTTATTATCACTTGCTGGAACAGCGTCAGGAACGGGGTATCACAGACGTTGCCCTAGTGCGACTGGAGCAGTTATACCCATTCCCAGACGTTGAGCTGGACAATATACTCGGCAGTATGAGCGCATTAAAAGAAGCCGTCTGGTGTCAGGAGGAGCCGATGAATCAGGGTGCTTGGTACAGTAGCCAGCACCACATGCGCAATGCTCTTGCTCGCCATAAGCCAGAACTGGTTCTCAACTACGTGGGCCGTAAAGGCTCGGCGGCACCAGCGTCTGGCTATATGTCTGTTCACCTCGAAGAGCAGGCGCAGTTTATTAACGAAGCGTTGACCACCAACGATAACAATTAGGAAAAATCCAATGGCTGTAGAAATCAAGGCGCCGAGTTTCCCCGAATCCGTGCAGGAAGGGACGCTGGCCAGTTGGCATAAAAGTGCCGGAGATCAAGTTTCACGAGACGAATTGATCGTAGAAATTGAGACCGATAAAGTTGTACTTGAAGTCGTCGCGCCCGCGAATGGAGTGCTGTTGGAAATTCTCAAGCAAGAGGGAGATGTCATCCAGAGTAACGAGTTGTTAGCGCGTATTGAAGAGGGCGCAACGACTGCGCCAACGGCCGCGAATACTGGCGATGCTGCGCCAAGCGCGGGGCAAGTTGCGGCGACCGCAAGCAGTGGCGATGCTTCGGCAGCGATTAACCCGGCGGCGAAAAAATTAGCCCAGGAACGCGGTATCGATGTCGCCGGTGTGACCGGCACCGGCAAAGGCGGGCGGATTACCAAGGAGGACGTTGTCAACTTTGAGCCGGCAACCGCAGCGGCACCAGAGACCGCTGCAAGCGCGGTAGATACTGCTGTCGACGAGCCCAGCGCCGAGCACGGCGACCGCGTGGAGCGCAGGGTAGCCATGACGCGAATGCGCGCGCGTATTTCTGAGCGCCTGTTGGACGTCACCCAAACCACCGCGTCATTAACTACTTTTAACGAGGTCGACATGACCGCGCTGATGAATCTTCGAACGCAGTACAAGACTGAGTTCACCAAGATGCATAACGGCACTCGCTTGGGCTTTATGGGCTTCTTTGTAAAGGCTGCGGTAGAAGCGTTGAAACGGTTCCCGTTGGTCAACGCATCGATCGATGGCAAGGAGATTGTCTACCACGGCTATCAGGACATTGGGGTTGCGGTATCGACTGAGCGGGGCTTGGTAGTGCCGGTGCTGCGCAATGCCGAAAACATGAGCATCGCCTCGGTGGAAAATGGTATATCAGAATTTGCCGGTAAGGCGCGAGACGGTAAGTTGACGATTGACGAAATGACCGGCGGCACCTTTACCATCACCAACGGTGGTGTCTACGGCTCGCTAATCTCTACGCCAATTATCAATCCGCCGCAGACTGCAATTCTGGGTATGCACAAGATACAAGAGCGCCCAATTGCCTTGGATGGACAGGTGGTGATACGGCCTATGATGTATCTCGCAATGTCCTATGATCATCGGTTGATCGATGGTAAAGAAGCGGTTCGATTCCTCGTTACGAT
>CALGJN010000302.1:0-2424 GCA_937920185.1 uncultured Cellvibrionales bacterium
TGATCGCTCCGAGCGGCCGAATTGTACCCAGTTAACCCCACACTTGCGACCCCGCCGGATAGATTAAATAACCATCCAGCGCGACCAACCTTCGAACCGAGCAGGCGAACCGAGCAGGCGAACCGAGCAGGCGAACCGAGCAGACGAACCGAGTAGACGACCTGAGTAGACGACCTGAGTAGACCAGCCGAGTAGACCAGCCGAGTAGACCAGCCGAGTAGACCACCTGAATAGACGACCTAAGAAAACGACAATCACCAAACGGCAGTGGTTAAATCGCATAGACTAAACGACATGGGCTGTTGGGTATTCTTTCGCCGGCCAACGAGTATTCACTGTCGTGACCTTCGATCTAAGACAGTGCCAATCTAAAGCAGTTTTAAGCTATAGCGCCTTCGAGCTAAGGCACCTTTGATGCACAGGTCCTTTGATTTACAGGTTCTTTGATTTACAGGCCCTTTGATGTAAAGCATCTTTAATCCGCACCGCGTTCAATCTACAGTCTCTTAAATCGGCAGCGCCGCTTTATTGTCGCCGCGCTTTATCTTCACCGTGCTTTATCTTCACCGTGCTTTATCTTTGCCGCGTATGCAATTGATCGGCGAACATCTGCTCACCATTCGCCAACCCGGAGGGTTGGGTTGCTGGCTATTCATGCCGTGACGTTTGGCAAACATGGGCCATGGTGACTGGTAACTGCCAGCAATACCGCCATGAGGAGAAATAATCGCGTATCATTGTCAACACCGCGTCACAAGCATGATCGTTGGCTAGATGAGCGACGTTTAACCGCAGTTATGTGGCCTCGTTTTCTGGTCAAAGACCAAAACCAAGGTGCCTAGCCAATTTCTACAGCCAAGGGACCCTTTGGATAACAGTGCAGTATGAATACGTTACTTTTAGAATCGAGCACAATCGTCGACGGCGAAGCCGTGATCAGCGGACGCCAACACCAACACCTGACTGACGTCCAGAAGGTTGTGGTCGGTGATAGGTTGCGGGTCGGCGAGATCAACGGCCAACTCGGATCCGCCCTGATTACGGCGACCGATGAGCATCGCACCAGTCTCAGCCTCAGCCTAACCGAAGCGCCCCCGTTGCCGATACCCTTGACCCTGGTGCTGGCTCTACCCAGACCCAAAATGCTACGGCGCATTTTACAAACGGTGGCCGCGATGGGCGTCAAAAAAATTCATCTGATAAACGCCAGCCGAGTCGAAAAGAGCTATTGGCAATCACCTATGCTGGAGCCGGATGCGATTCGCCAACAACTGATACTCGGCTTGGAACAGGCGTGCGACAGTCAACTACCGGAAGTCCAACTGCACCCGCTGTTCAAACCATTTGTCGAAGATCAACTACCTGCGCTCGCCGAGGGTCAACTGGCGCTCGTTGCGCACCCCTACACCGAGGACCGTTGCCCGGTTGAAATCGCCCAACCGACCATGCTAGCGGTCGGCCCTGAAGGTGGTTTTATCCCCTATGAAATAACCAAACTGCGCAGCTGTGGGTTTAAATCTGTGCATATAGGTTCGCGCATTCTCAGGGTAGAGACGGCAATACCGGTGCTGCTTTCGCGGCTGTTTCCGCTGTGAGCACAGCCGCGAAAGCAGCCATGCACCGTATAGCTCTTTGTCAGTCATTCGGATGCTCCCTAGACAACCCTTAGTGATGGATTTATGCCCGCTATCAGCACAGTAGAACTAGACTACCGAGTCGACAGTGGCGATTTTTTTGCTCGCATCAAAGATCTGCCGGATGCAATCTGGCTCGACTCGGGCCAACCGCTGGCCATTCAAGGGCGTTATGACATCCTCTCAGCCGTTCCGGATTGCGTCATTGAAACCTATGGTGATCGCTCTACCATCACCGACGCCGTTGGCTCTCGGCGCTCTGCCGAAGACCCATTCGGATTGATTGCAGAATTATTGGCACCACTGTCGACCGCTCCGTTAGAGGCTCACGCCGAGCCGTTTGTCGGCGGCGTTATCGGTTATTTTGGTTACGACTTGGGCCGTCGCTATCACCGCGTAGAGCCGCCCCAGAAGATGCTGGCATCGCTGCCAGATATGCGCGTTGGCCGCTATCTCTGGGCGCTAGTGATCGATCACCAAAAGCGATCAGCGACGCTGTGCTTTCACCCGCTATGCTCGGTGACGCTGAGACGCACGGTCACCGAAGCGCTGCGCGCAAACCATCCAACCGCTGGCAGCGTTGAGTCGACACCATTTTCCTGCCAGCGGTTTGCGCCACAAATATCGAAGCGCGAATACCTCTGTCAACTAGAAAAAGTCCAGCAATATATAGGCGCTGGCGATTGTTATCAGGTTAATTTTGCGCACAATTTTAACGCTGGTTATAGCGGCGACACCTTTGGCGCTTACCGCGCGCTTCGCACAGCCATCCCATCGCCCTACTCAGCCT
>CALGJN010000303.1:0-1897 GCA_937920185.1 uncultured Cellvibrionales bacterium
TTGGGTGGGCGTTGAGATTAACTTTTTTTTCGCGCGGTTAAACTTTTTTTTTCGCGCGGTTAAAGTGTAGAATTCGACTTGTATGACGGCATGTTCCATAAGCATGATCAACTATAACTCAATAAACGATCGGTAATGCGGCTTAAATCAATCAAACTCTCCGGGTTTAAATCTTTCGTTGACCCGACGACGGTGCATTTCCCCAGCAATCTGTGCGCAGTGGTGGGGCCGAACGGCTGTGGGAAATCAAACGTTATCGACGCGGTGCGCTGGGTGTTGGGCGAATCTTCGGCTAAAAACTTGCGCGGCGAATCGATGTCGGATGTCATTTTTAACGGCTCTGGAACGCGTAAGCCGGTTGGACAGGCATCTATTGAGTTAATCTTTGACAACAGCGATGCGCGAGTCAGTGGTGAATTTGCTGCCTACAGCGAGATTTCTATTCGCCGCAAAGTGTCTCGCGACGGACAGTCTCAATATTACCTCAACGGCAGTTCGTGCCGGCGGCGCGACATCACAGATATTTTTCTCGGCACCGGTTTGGGCCCACGCAGTTATGCAATCATCGAACAGGGCACCATATCGCGGTTAATCGAAGCCAAACCGGACGAGTTACGGGTTTTTATCGAGGAAGCCGCGGGTATCTCTAAATACAAAGAGCGACGGCGAGAGACCGCCAATCGCATGGCTCGAACCGAAGAAAATCTCGAGCGTCTTAGCGATATTCGCGACGAGTTGACCCGCCAGTTAACGCGGCTTGAACGACAGGCCAAGGCAGCGCAAAAATATACCCAATTCCGGCAGGAGGAACGGCAAAAAAAGCTCGAATTAAGCGCGCTGAAATGGCGTGAATTGAACCGCTCTATGGGGCAACAACAGAAAGTTATCCAGCGTCTAGAAGTTGATCAAGAGGGTTGTCTGGCGCAGCGTAACGCCTGCGATACCGCGATTGAAAAATATCGCCTACAGTTGACCGAAGCCGGCGATACGCTGGATCATGTGCAGAGTCACTACTACAAGGTCAGTGGCAGCGTGGCACGCATCCAGCAAGCGATCGAACATGCCCGTCAGCGCTCTGCCGAACGCCAGCAGGATATTCTAGATACGCAGGAAAACTATGACGAGGCCTCTCAACACCTTGGCGCCGACCGCGAAAAAGTGACCGTTTGGAACCGTCAATACGAGCAATTAAAGCCACAGTTGGATGCGGCGGTAAAAAGCGAGAGCGAAGCGCGAGAGTCGCTCGATTTAGCGCAGACGGCGATGCAAGATTGGCAGCGCGAAAATGACGATTTTACTGCTCGCGCTGCGTTGCCGCGCCAACAGGTGGAGGTTCAGCAGTCGCGGATAGGGTACTTGGACGATCGTGTTGTTAGTCTAAAACAGCGCCAGCAAGACCTTGATACTGAAGCGGGCAGCTTCGAAGACGCGCCGGAGCGCGCCGAGATGGCGCGCCTCGAGGTGTCGCTAGGCGAATTGGCGCTGTCGCAACAGGCAAATGAAAATCAACGGCAAAAATGTACCGATAAAATAGCCAATGTGCGGCAGCAATTGCAAAAAAACCAGCAGGAGTTAAACCATCTAAGAGAACGTCAGCAGACTTTTTTGGGACGGCGGGCATCACTTGAGGCCCTGCAACAGGCGGCCATGAACGACAATCAGTCGCAACAGTGGATTAGCGATCACGGTTGGCGTGAACAGCCTCGATTGGCGGATAGCGTGGACCCCATCGCCGGATGGGAAACCGCTGTGGAAACCGTTTTGGGTAACTATTTGCAAGCCGTTATGATCGAGGATCTCGGCGCGGCGTCGGATATTTTGCCGAGCTTTAAAAAGGGCGAATTGCTGTTGATTGACGGGTCACCCTGTGTCGCGGCAGAACCCGCTTCTGCAGAGC
>CALGJN010000304.1:0-3005 GCA_937920185.1 uncultured Cellvibrionales bacterium
TTGCAGGAGTTGATTACACCAGCGCCTTGGGCAATGGCAGTTATGTTGACCCAGCTAATCCGACCGCAGCCGAGATACAGGCGGTGATCAATGCGGCGAATGTGAGTGATTTGCCATCGATGACGTTGCCAAGCGTTGCGATCGCCGAGAACACGGCATTTACCGCCGATGCACCGGTGGTTTCACCGGCCGCGGTGGGTGGTGTGTCTTACTCCTTTGCGTTGAGTGGCGACGACGCCAGCGCCTTTACCGTCGACAGCAGTAGCGGTGTGGTGAGCATGGTGGCGAGAGATTTCGAAAACCCAGTGGATAGCGGTGCCAACAACAGCTATGGCTATACCTTGACCGCGACCAATGCCGTGGGCGCTAGCGTTAGCGCCAGCGCGGTAATCACCATCACCGATGTCGACCCCGAGTCGCCTCTGCCTGAGGGATCGCTCAGCATTGTCGCTCCAGAGGATATTGTTATCAGCGCCACCGGCCGCAGTACCAGCGTGCTGTTGGGTGAGCCCGTGGTCAGCGGAGGCAGCGGCAACGCGGTAATCAGCGTAGTCGATAATCAGGGTGCGGCCCACGCAACCGACGCAGCCAGCCTGCCGTCGGGTACGACGCTGTTGACTTGGACTGCGACCGAGGGTGAAGTTAGCGCGAGCGCCACGCAACGAGTGAGTATTGCACCGCTGGTGAATCTGGCGACCGATATCACCGTCAGTGAGACCGCGCCGATCGACGATCCAGCGCAGGACAATGGTCGAGTGGTTAGTATTAGCGTTGAGTTAAGCGGTGCGGCGATCGGCTATCCGGTACAGATTCCCTATACCTTGGGTGGTACGGCCAGCGACGGCGATGACTACAGCAAACTGGAAACGCTGGGTCGCTTCGTTATCTTTAGCGGTACACGGGCTAGCTTCCCGATCACCATCGTCGAGGATGCGGTGCTTGAAAATGACGAAACCATTGTCGTGACGTTGGGTACGCCCATCGATGGGCGCGCCGCACTGGGTAGCAATGGCGTGCAGACGATCACCATCACCGAGGCAAACTTGGCCCCTGAGTTGGCGTTTAAGGTCACTCAGCAGTGGGGCGATAGTGCGGTAGAAACCCTGTCGATCGCACGGGATTCAGGTTTGGTCACGGTCGAGGCGCTGCAGAGCGATGCCAATGACGACGGCATGACGTTTGTCTGGAGTAACGCGTCTAGCGCATTGCCGGGCGCGACCGTCGACAACCAGCGGTTGACCTTTGATGTTGCTGATGTCGCCGCGAATGTGACTCTGTTGACGCTAGGTGGCACGCTGACCGACGACAATAACAACCCGTTGGCGACGACCCGATCGGTATTGATTCGAGTGGTTGAATCACCGCCGTTTGCGCCTGCCGGCTCGGGCGAGCCGCCACCGGCTGACGTTGACACCGATCTCGATGGCATGTCGGATGTTGAGGAGGGCGCGGCTGATAAGGATGGTGACCGAGTGCCTAATTACCTTGATAACGATGCGCCTAATCAACTGCTGATCAGCGATGCGGAGCTATTCAACGATGTCGCAGGGTACAACGAACCTGACTCAGACAAGGTCGCTCACTCTATGCAAACCTCCGTCGGTATTACCATTAGACTGGGTGAGATGGCGATGGTGCAGACCTATGAAAACGGCGATGCGCGCTATATGCTCGGTCTGAGCGAAGTCGAGGTGGCAGAAGCCATCGCGGTTCGCGAGGGCACCGGCGAGCCGGGTGCGGCGCTGGATGCGGACTACGATTATCCGCAAGATTTGGTCGACTTTGAAGTGCTCGGATTGACGCCAGGCGCGTCTTATCAAATGGTCATTCCGATGAACAGTCCGCTTCCTTCTGGCGCGATCTATCGCAAGTACATGCCACTGGCCGGTGCGGCGGGGCAGTGGCAGGACTTTGTCGAAAACGCCAGCAATGGGGTGTCATCGGCGCTTGGTCAGGCGGGCGCCTGTCCAGAGGCGGGCAGCGCGCTGTACACGGCGGGACTCACGGTGGGTGATCGCTGCATGCAACTGAAGATCGAAGATGGTGGCCCCAACGACGCCGATGGTAAGGCCGATGGTGTGGTCACAGATCCGGGTGGTATCGCTGTGCCGGTGCGCTCCAATGTGCCATCACTGGCGACCAGTGTGTTGTCGATCGGTGCCAGTTACATCAATAACAACGGCCAGTCCGAGGCGCTCTTGCGGGTCGCGGTGGCGAATGCCAACGGCGATCCACTATCGGGCATGACGGTGTCGCTTGCCGCGTGTGAGCACTGTGGCCACGTGCAGGTTGGCGCCTTTACCGATGACGGTAATGGCGTTTACACCGCGCTGGTTACCAGCGATGGCAGTGCACATGGCGGCTCAGAATCACTCTCGGTCACGGTCTCTAACGGCGATGCTGAAGTGGACGTTGGGCCGGTTGATTTTGCCCAGATTCGCGCCTGGCGGCACATTGGCGGTTGTACCGTCGGTCTGCCGGGATCCGCGGATGGCAGTTTGCCGTTGCTGTTGCTGTTGAGCTTGTTGGTTGCCACAAGACGCCGATTTAGCCAGCGACCCAGAGGCTGAGGTTGAGCCGCGAGTAGGTTGAGCGGCAAGTGATGTGCGCTCTGCCTCTTGGGCTCGGTTGTTTGTGCGCAACAGTCTACAGCCACCGAAGCGACAAACCTCGGTGGCTGGCTAGTCATCGGTTGTTAGCTTGACGTTGATTTTTACGCAGCCGCATCTTGTGCTGTGCAAAAGGCAAATCGGCATTGTTTTATGGTATAAAACTGCGGGTTATTTGTACCCATTCACCACCCACCAAGGCTATTGATACATTACCGACCAGGATTAAATTGTCCGCCCTAGTGATTGTCACCGCCGCCGCGATCTATCGTGTGTTGCACAGCGAGGCAATTGTCTGTATTCGCCTCGCAATCGATGACAATCAGTCGGTTGATCTCCCGTCGCCATTCATCGCTATTGTCTTTAACCTGCTTATGCTGATGTCGCTGGAAATAT
>CALGJN010000305.1:0-6085 GCA_937920185.1 uncultured Cellvibrionales bacterium
ACACCGTCGATTAGGCTGTGGTGTAAGTCTGGGTACTGGGTGGCCGAATGGTTACCCCAAATAGTCATGCGCTTGACGTCGTTGATACTCTTGTTGGTTTTTTGCGCGATTTGCGTCATCGAGCGGTTGTGATCGAGCCGCGTCATGGCGGTGAATTGCCGTGCATCAATACTCGGCGCGTTGCGCTGTGCAATCAGTGCATTGGTGTTCGCCGGATTACCCACCACCAGCACTTTAATGCTCTTGGCAGCGACCTTGTCGATCGCCTGGCCCTGGGCGGAGAAAATCGCCGCGTTGGCCTCGAGGAGATCCTTGCGCTCCATGCCGGGGCCGCGGGGTCGAGCGCCCACCAACAGTGCGTAATCGGTGTCTTTAAATGCCTCGTCGGCATTGTCGGTGCAGATCATGCCCGCCAACAGCGGAAAGGCACAGTCGTCCAGTTCCATCGCCACACCGCGCAGTGCTTCAAGCGCTGGGGTTATTTCAAGCATTTGTAAAATAACTGGTTGATTGGGTCCCAGCATTTCGCCAGCGGCAATTCTAAACAGAAGGGAATAACTAATTTGGCCGGCTGCGCCAGTCACGGTTACGCGTACAGGTGATTGCAATGTCTCTCTCCATCGATTGTTAAAGGCCTACATTATAGGCGTGAATGCGCACCTTGCACACCGGCCCTTGAGCAAATAGTTTGTCGTTCGATACCACGTGCCGATAGCGCTGTTCAACGCCGTTAACTGGCACGCCGGCATTCGCTATCGGCGCGGTTAGCGCTGCCCGCTCTACCCACCAGACTGGCGATAAACCGTCTGCATACGCTGGTACAAATCGTCTTTAAAGCTGGCGGATTCGATGTCCAGTTGCGCGACGATTTCAACCAGGTGCTCGTTGTCTTCTTTACCGGCCCATTGCTTGCTGTAAGTGCCATCTTTATAGCCGTGGTCTTGGCGAAAGAAGTTCAACACATTTTTGCCCACATAACCAGCGTACAACTGCGCAAAACTCATCTCGACACCTTGCATTAATCGCACAAAGCGCACGCTGTCAAAATCCTTGGTCGCCAAGGTGTGATGGGTAAAATCTTCCAGATCAAGACTAAAGTCGCCGCAGGTAATCGGCTGCGAAAGGTCCGCCGCCAAGCCCTCGGCTATGCGTTCGATAGAGTCCTCTTTTAAAAGCAACAAGCTGAGCCCAAAGTGCCAAATATCGACCAACTCGAGGGCAATTTGATCGGTGTCGGGGCGCTGTTGCTTCCACCATTTCCAGCCATGATGATCGAGCAACTCGGCGCACTCTACCCAAATCGCTCGGTACCAAGCAAAGTTTTGCTGCCGCCAATTTGGATGAACTTTGGTATTCATCTCATTTTGCAGTTGTAGCATAATCAACAGTTGTTGCTGCATTTTAAAGCCTCAGTTGTGCGTCTGCCGCCACCGTATTGAACCCTGACTAAACGGTTAAACCTCAGGCGCGGACAAAGTTATTGTTAGATTTTTCACTGCCAATACTGGTGTTAGGGCCATGCCCAGTGACCACGATGGCGTCGTCACTGAGGCTGTAAAGTCGCTCTTTGATCGATGACACTATGGTTGGGAAATCTCCGCCCCACAAATCAGTGCGCCCAATACTGCCTTGAAACAGCGTATCGCCGGCAACCAAAGTACTGTGTTCTTCGAACCAAAAGCTCATCGATCCCGGACTGTGGCCCGGCGTGTGGATGGCAACCCCTCCGCAGCAGGCGAGATCTTGGTCGTCGGCCAGGTAGTGGTCGGGTTCCGGCAGCGGTGTGTAGGGAACACCCACCATGGAGCATTGCTGCTCGAGCATATCCCACAAAAACTTGTCATCTCGATGCAGGTAGATGGGCGCACCGGTGGCCTGTTTGATCTCTCCGGCGGCCAGTATGTGATCGAGGTGAGCGTGGGTGTGGATAATCGCCACGACGTTGAGTTCTAATTCAGCCACCAGCGCGAGTATTTGCTCGGCATTGCCGCCTGGATCGACAATCATTGCTCGCCCGGTGACCCGATCACCAACGATCGAGCAGTTGCATTGCAAGGGCCCGACGGGAAATGATCTGATGATAAACGTCGACTCGGCGGTTTCGGCTACTGTCATGGTTTGCTCCTTGTGTATTGGGCGTCGCTGGTGGGACGCCATTTGTTGCCTATACCCGACACCTTCAATCGCCAATCGCCAATCGCCAATCGCCAATCGTCGGAATGCGCTCGCATTCAGCGCAATCACTGCGGCGCTCTGGGCGCTACCAAGCAATACCCTCGGCAGCGCTTGGTTAGAGCATGCCCTTGGGCTTTAATTTCAGGCCTTTAACTTTTGACCTTTAAACGGCGTGCTTGGCGGTTAAATACAATGCCGCTATACGGTCTACGTGTTAGCACGCTAGCGTCTACCGTCGACCATTCTAATACGCGCCTTGTCCGCGGTCGATAGTGGCCGATCATTCAGCGCTCGGCGATCCGCCGCGCCGAGGCTTTCGACAGCGCCAACCAGTCAAAAAACAGCTCTTCCCAAATCAATTGCGAATTGGGGTTCGAGGCCGACGCCAGCCAGCCACGAACCTTGCGTAACTTATCGTAAAAAGTAAAAATTTCCCGGTTAAAGGGGTTGTTACTGTCCGCACAAAGACGGCTGTGTAGGTAGAGTAAAAACCAATCGGCAAGCGCGATAGCGTCTAATTTTTGACACAGCTGCGCGGCCGCAAGGGGCGCCAGACGACCCGCGGCGACCTCATCTAGCCAACTATCAAACTGCCGATGACGTTCGAGCAATCCGTCCTCGAGATACTGGCGAGCCAGCAATGGCCGCCCTTGCGCTAGGCTCAACGCTTGCGATGCAGCGTCACTATTGATGCTTGCGGCCTGCAACCAAGCAAGCGCCTCGGCGGTCGACGGCTGCGGCAAAACGTACCGTTGGCAGCGACTGCGAATGGTTGCTGGCAAGCGCCCCAGCTCGTGGCTAACGAGTATTATCAGCGTTTGCCCCTGCGGCTCTTCTAATGTCTTTAGCAGCGCATTGGCCGCGCTCGCGGTCATGGCTTCAGCCGGAAGGATAACCACCACCTTCCAACCGCCTTGCTGGCCGGTTTTTGACACGGTCATAGCGAGCTTGCGAATATCGTCGATACCAATTGCCTTGCCGGCGTCTTCCGGAGCCAAAATCGTCAGGTCGGGGTGCGTGCCCGCGCTATTCAGCTGACAGCCTTTACAGTTCCCGCAACTGACGTTGCCGTTCTCAGTAGTGCACAACAACCGCTGCGCCAGTGCGCGGGCAAAAATGTGCTTGCCGGTATCGACCGCGCCACTTAGCAGCACCGCATGGGGCAGGCGATCGTGGTGGTAGGCAGACATTAAGCGCTGCCAAACTAGGGCGTGCCAACCGAGCGGTTGCGCGATTCCGCTCATTGCCCTGAGCGCTGCAAAAATGCCGTGAGCGCACGATCGAGCTGTGCCTGCACCGCGGTGATTGATTGTGACGCGTCGATCACCACGCAGCGCAGTGGTTCGCGCTCAGCGCGCTCTAAATAACAACCGCGGACGCGTTCAAAGAACGCCACCTGCTCGCGCTCAAAACGATCCGGTTCGCTGCGCGCACTGGCGCGCTTTAGCCCCTCGGCGACAGGGATATCAAGAATCAGCGTTAGATCCGGCTGCAAGCCCTGCTGTACGATCGCCTCCAACTGTTCGATGCGCTGCGGGTCGATGCCTCGTCCGGCGCCTTGATAGGCATAGCTGGCATCGGTAAAGCGATCGCAGATCACCCAGCCGCCGGCGCTGAGCGTCGGTTCGATCAATCGGTGCAAGTGTTGAGCGCGGCCGGCAAACATCATCAACAATTCTGCCAGAGGGGCCACCGGTTCGTCGCGCGGCGCTAACAACAGCTCTCTAATCTGTTCGGCAAACGGCGTCCCGCCGGGTTCACGGGTTGTTGTTACGTCGATATTTTGCGCCGCCAACCAGGCTTTTGCGAAGTCGATATTGGTGGTTTTACCCACCCCTTCGGTACCCTCTATGGTCACCAACATACCGCGTTTCTGATGCGTTTTCATAGACCTCCTATAATCACACTTGGGCCGATCGAAGCGCGCATGTTATTGCGGCGTCGAGGTATAATTTTTGGCACGGCGAAAAATCTGATATTTTCGCACTGCCCGCCTGTGTTGCTCTAAGGTCGACGAAAAATAATGCCCACCGTCGCCTCGCGCAACAAAGTATAAGCTGTCACCGTCTGCCGGGTGAAGCGCCGCGTCAATCGCCGCAGCGCTCGGCATTGCTATCGGCGTCGGCGGCAAACCACGGATGACATAGGTGTTGTATACGGTTTTTTGCTTCAGGTGCGAGCGGCGTAAGTTGCCGCTGAACTGATTGCCAAGACCATAGATCACCGTCGGATCGGTTTGCAGGCGCATTCCAAGGCGTAATCGCCGCACAAAAACGCCGGCAATCGCGGCACGCTCCGCGGCCAGTCCGGTTTCTTTTTCCACGATCGACGCCATGATTAGCGCTTCATAAGCCGAGCTATAGGGCAGATCTTTGGCTTTTAGTAACCATGCCTTGTCGAGCGTGTCGAGCATTTTTCGGTGCGCCCGCAACAGCAGGTCGGCAATACTATCACCGCCGGTATAGCTGTAAGTATCTGGAAAGAACCAGCCCTCGGGATGACTGATATCGAGCCCGAGAGTCTGCAATAGTTGAACGTCTGACAGGTGCCGGCTGTCGGCGAACTGCGGCACGCCCGCCAGATGCTCGCGCCACTGCGAAAAATTCCACCCCTCGGGGAAGGTCAATCGCTTGACGATCACCTCCCCGCGATTAAATTTGTCCAGTAGCGTCAGTGCGCTATCCGATGCCTCAAGCCAATAAGAGCCGGTTTGGATGGTCGTTTTAGCGACAATTTTTGCATAGATTTTGAGCGCCAATGGCGATTTTATCACCCCGGCTTCGCCGAGCTGACGCACTACCTGACTGAGCGAACTGCCCCGTTTAATCGGCCATTGATAGCGCGCCGGATTAGGCATTGGCATGGGCGCAGCGTCCGCCATGCTAGCCGCGCTGGCCAATCCAGTAAGGGAGATCGGCAGACCGAGCTGCCGATGAGCATCACCCACCGCTGCCGCGAGCACCACGCAGGCGATCAGCGCGCACAACAGCGCAATTCGCAGGCCCTGGCGCTTTATAAACAGCCCAGTGATTTTTAGTCGGCGGGTGATGCGGGTTACAAGTAACATGGATAAATTTTACCGAGCGCGTGGCTAAAACGAAGCGTGCCGTCCCCCACCGGCCATTGCCGAAAACCCGAGAGGTCGATTATGGGGACAATACCACGCACTGAATTGCATAGAAACCACTCTGAACAACGCACCACGTCCTCGATTTGCAAATCGCATTCGCGCACCTTGAGGTTATTACTCGGCGCCAAGTGGTTAAGGATGAACGCGCGTAAAATCCCGTCGATTCCGGCACGCTCTAAACGCGGCGTCAACCACTCATCGCCCATCCTGACAAAGACATTGGCGCAGGTGGTCTCGACCAATAAATTTTTCTGATCGAGCATCAAGCCATCATCGTAGTTATCCTGCCACTCGTTGCGCGCCAGGATTTGATCGAGTCGATTGAGGTGTTTGATCCCCGCCAGCGTGGTGTTATCTGGCAGTCGATACTCGCATTCATAAAGTCGCGCTCCGGTCCGCGCGAGTGCCGCAAGATCGTTGGGCAGCGCGCTATATTGCAGTATGCAGCGTGCCGCCAACGTTTTGGGGGTGCGGTAACCGCGACCTCCAGAACCCGCTGTGATGATCAGTTTAACCACCCCATCGGTTATCCCTGCTCGTTTTAAGTGGGCGCTAAAACGCTCGATGTCGGCATTCACCGCGACGCGGTCAACCGGAAGGTGCAAGCGCTCGGCATCTCGTACCAAGCGTGCTAGGTGACGATCCTGTAGTGGGATTGCGCCGGTAGACAGGCGCATTGTTTCAAACAGGCCATGCCCGTAGGCCAACCCTCGATCATCTGGCGCGACGTTGGCTGACAACTCACCGTCAACCATCGACAGGTTCGTGCGCTCACCCATA
>CALGJN010000306.1:0-6880 GCA_937920185.1 uncultured Cellvibrionales bacterium
CCAACCAGTATCAGTCGATCGTCATTTTCAATCGCCAGTTGGTTGAGTTCGGGAATTTCTTTGCGACACGGCGCGCACCACACCGCCCAGTAGTTAATCATCACCCAGCGTTGGTCGGCGCCGTCAAAAGTGACCGCACCACCGCCATGCAAGGGGTAGTCGGTCGGTTGTCCACATCCGCTCAAAAGCGCCAATAGCGCTATTGCCGCACCTAAACTGCGAGTAAATTGTATCTGCATGCTGTTCCCCGCGATCATATTTTAAATCGTCTGTTGCTTTTGGTCGGCAAACAGTTGCATCACCGTACCGCTCAAATGCTCTCTTCGACTGGTCTCTAGCGCAATAGCTAACGCCCGATAGCGGTCGCACCAAGGCTCTCCAGAAAGCCACTCTATATGGCATTCTTGGTCAGATACTAACAGATTATCATCGCCCCAGCTAAACACATCGACAACCGCAAGACTATGGAGGTCGACGAGCAGAGCGTAGTCACCGGTCAGGGTTTGCTCGAGTACTCGGCGGCGCAGTAACTCAGTGCGCAAGCTCTGCCATTGCTGAACCTCAATCCCCAGCGCGGACACCGCGGTGTCCGAAAGTAACTCGCCACGATTTTGTAGTTGCCGACAGCGCCAAAGAATCATCAAGTTAACCAGCGGCGCTGGCAGACGCTGGGGACTGCGCCGACGCACAAAGGTCTGCAAGCAACAGACCCACACGGCGCCCAGCAAGATGACCAACCACAGCAGATAAACCCACATCAAAAGCAGCGGGATAAGCGCAAACGCGCCGTACACGGTGGTGTAGCTTGAGTGCGTCATTATTAGTGCGAATAGCCACTTCACCAGGATCAACATCAGGCTGGTTACCAATCCACCCCAAAGAGCATAGCGCAGGCGCACTCGGCAGTTGGGCACGGCAAAAAATAACAGCGAAAACGCCATCCAGGTCATCAGCCCCGGAAGGTAGGAAAACACTGAACCGAGAGCTCCGAGCGCCTCTATTTCGTTGACCAGTAAATTAAATGATAGCAGATAGGTCTTCATGATAAACGCCGAGGCTAATAGTACCGGCGTCAAACTAAGAATCGCCCAATACACCAGAAACCCGTTGAGTCCTCGACGCGCGCCCGAGGTCGCCCAAATAGCGTTAAAAGTCACTTCGATATTCATCAACATTAGATAGGCGGTCAGCATCAACATCGCCACGCCGAGGCCACTCAGACTGCGCGCCTGAGAGGAAAATTCACTCAAATAAACACTGATTTCACGGCCACTACTGGGCAAAAAATTGGCGTATACCCACGCCTCCACCTGACCGCCGACCCCCTGAAAAACCGGCACCAGCGAAAACATGCTGTACATTACGGTAAGCATCGGCACCAGCGCAAACAGCGTCATATAAGTCAGTGCTGCGGCACTTTGGCGACAACCGTGAGCTTGAAATTGACTGGTAACATAACGAAAAAAATCAAGCCCAGCCATACCCTGTCGCCGCCAGCCAGCCGGCCATTGATCCATCAACATCCATCCTCCTCTGACGCGCCAGCGCGCCTAAATTTTTACAAAACAACGCTTTTGTCTACGGCCATCTGCTGCCTGTCGCGGCGCGCAGTAACGGCTCTACTGCGGCGCGGCGCATGAAACCAATATTTTTGATTCCTCTAAATATGACCCATCATACAACCCATCATACAACCCGTCGTCAATCAAACCAGCGTCTGTCGAGCCATTGACGCGCCACACAAAGGTCGATCATAGGAACGGCTTTAAAATACGCGAAAACCGACAAAAAGCGTGATCAGAGCTACAAATAAAACAAAATTTAACGCTTAATGACCCCTGAGACCATCTGCCGCGTAATGCAGTAATACAGGAAACGCTATGATCACCCTCTACCACAACCCTCGATGTTCCAAGTCTAGACTAACTTTGGCACTTCTACGCGAACATAATATCGAACCTATCATCGTCCTTTACTTAGAGCAGCGTTTAGATGGTGCGCAGTTGCAGGCGCTCCTCGACAAGCTGGGGTGCAAACCGCGCGCGCTGCTGAGGCGCTCCGAGGCAGACTATAAGCGGTTGGGGTTGAAAAATCCCGACCTATCCGATCAACGCTTGCTGCAGGCCATGCTAGACTATCCGAAACTAATACAGCGCCCAATCGCGGTGCGCGGCGAACGCGCGGCCATCGGGCGACCCCCTGAAAACGTGCTGGAACTGCTTTAATGAGCGCAGCAGAGATGAGCGCAGCAGAAAACTCAACCCAAACGTTGCTTGCCGATGAATGACCCCTACCTGCTGGTTCTGTATTACAGCCGCCATGGCCATGTGCGTCAACTCGCCGAACAATTGGCAATCGGCGTCGAATCTGCCGGTATGGCGGCGCGTCTGCGCACCGTGCCAGCGGTATCGAGTACCTGCGAAGCAGTCGCCGACGATATCCCAGACGATGGCCCGCTGTACTGCCAGCAGTCGGATTTAGCGGATTGCGCCGGCCTCCTGCTCGGCAGCCCAACGCGCTTTGGCAACATGGCCGCGCCACTCAAATACTTTATCGACAGCACCTCAGATCTGTGGCTAAACGGCTCATTGATAGGCGTTCCGGCTGGGGTCTTCACCTCGACATCGAGCTTGCATGGCGGCCAGGAGACCACGCTATTGTCGATGATGCTGCCGCTGCTCCACCACGGCATGCTGCTGAGCGGTGTACCCTATTCTGAATCTGCTCTGGCTACCACCGAACGCGGCGGTGGCCCCTATGGTGCCTCGCACGTTGAGGGCGACCAGCTATCCGCCGATGAAATCCAAATCTGTCGAACCCAAGGTAAACACCTCGCTCGACTTGCACAAAAATTACAATGAGTTTGCCAGAATGACCACAGAACGCGTTTTATACGTCACCCGACACCTCACCCACGCAAGTTATTTTGGCCTATTGGCAGTGCTAATAGTCAACACCATGGTGCAGGGCGCGCCCTGGGTGTTTTACCTGTGGCCAGTGCCGCTGATGATTTTTATACCCGGCCTATTGCGCGACAGCACGCGAACGCTAATATGGATGTGCTTTGTGGTCCTGTTGTATTTTTATATGGCGATCGACAATCTCGCGGGTTCGCGAGCACATCCACTCGATCATGCAGAACTCGTTTTAACCGCTATACTGTTTTCATCGGCGATGATTTGGGCCCGCTGCAAGCAGAAACTCGGGCTATAACGGCATTGCTACCACCACAACTCATAGAGATATTTTATGTTTAAGCGCTTTTTTCGATTGATCGGTGGCTTGATCACCACGCTCCGTACCCTCGTTAGCCTAGTTATTTTAGGTTTTATTATTGTTGTGGTTGCCGACGGCTTTTCCGATCCAATACCTCCAATCGCCGACAGCGGCGCGCTGTTGTTGCAACCCGAAGGTCTATTGGTTGATCAGTTGACGAGAACTGACCCGATAGCTGAGGCGCTCAATCAAGCCTCCAATAGTCAACCCGAAACGCTGGTCAGAGATGTGGTACGCGCCATCGACCGCGCTGCCGACGACGATCGAATCAGCCATTTAGTGTTGGGACTCGACGACATGCAGGGCGGCGGTATCAGTAAGCTGGCTGAAATTGGCAGTGCTCTGCTGCGTTTTAAAGCGACCGAAAAACCCATCATTGCGTTTGCCGACGACTACGGTCAACAGCAGTATTTTCTCGCCGCCCACGCCGACGAGATCTTTTTAAACCCATTGGGTTCCGCGCAGTTGATCGGTTTTGGCTCCTATTCAAGCTATTTTAAAGAGGCGCTCGACAAACTCAAAGTCGACGTCCACGTCTTCCGCGTCGGTACCCACAAAAGCGCGGTAGAACCCTTCATCGGTAATCAGATGTCGACTTTGGCGCGCGACGAAAGCCGACGATTGGTGAGTACTCTGTGGCGTTACTACGGCGAAAAAATCGAGTCACTGCGTGAACTTCCGGCTGGCAGCATCGATGATTATGCGAATCAGATGGATGTAAAATTGCGCGCAGTAAACGGTAATATGGCGCAATTGGCAATGGCCTCAGGATTGGTCGACCAAATCGCTTCGCGTTCTGAAATGAACACTTACCTCGAAGAACTGGTAGCCGATGAACAGGGCGAATTTGAGTACATCGGATTGCATGGTTACCTTGCCAACATCGACCGAGAACAACAGCCGAGCGAACAGCAACAGAACAAAATTGCCGTAGTCGTCGCCAAGGGGGAGATTCTAGACGGTCGCCAACCAGAGGGTACGGTCGGCGGCGACAGCCTCGCTGATATGTTTGCCGATGTCCGCGACGACGACGGGGTGCGCGCCGTGGTACTGCGTATCGATAGCCCCGGCGGCGGCGTCTTTGCCTCCGAGGTCATCCGCGACGCGATTGCCGCAACCCGCGAAGACGCTATTCCGGTAGTGGTATCGATGGGCAGCGTCGCCGCATCGGGCGGCTACTGGATCGCCGCTGAAACTGATCGCGTGCTGGCGATGCCGACGACCATCACCGGCTCAATAGGCGTCTTCGCTTTAATACCCAACTTCGAAAAGGGCTTGAGCGCCCTCGGCATCCGCGCCGATGGCGTCGGCAGCACCTCGATGGCGTCGGCCTATCAACTCGATCAAAAAATGACCGATCAGACCCGCGCAATCGTCCAGATGGGCGTCGAAGATATCTATCGGCACTTTTTAAAGATTGTTGGCGAGGGCCGTGAGCTAGCCCCAGAAGTGGTTGCAGAGATTGCCGAGGGTCGAGTTTGGACCGGCACCAAAGCGCTTGAGTTAGGGCTAGTAGACCAACTGGGCGATCTCTCCGACGCCATTCAAGTGGCGGCGGAACTGGCTGAAATTGACGACTATATTATTGACTATCGACAGCAACCGATGACCGTTTTTGAACAGATTATGAGTGACTTTACCGTCGGCATAGCCAGCGTAATAGGTCGCGCAGCAGCGCCTAGCTGGCTACCCAATTGGTTGACTAACGCCGCCGAGCGAGCGCTGCAACCACTGCAAATACTCGACACCTTGAACGATCCACGGGGTTTCTATGCCTATTGCGTCGAGTGCCCTGAATGATTGATGTGATCGGGCGCAGGCGGCGCTTGGTGGGTTAAAGCCCCAACGTCGATTTGACCAGCGGCAACGTAATGCGCCGCTGCTCTTGCAGCGACGCGCGGTCGATGGCATCCAGAGCCGCCATCAACACTCGCGTGCTGCGGGTGGTGCGATGAAGTATAAAAAGTGCAATTTCGTTCGACAGGTAGAGCCCACGACGGTTGGCGCGATACTGCATCAGCCGCCGCAGGTCCTCGTCGCGATAATCGCTAAAATGCAGCGCAACACCGGATTTTAACCGCGACAACAAATCCGGCAATGGCACCTGCAAGGCCTCCAATGGACAGTGCGCGGCGACCACCAGCTTAGTGCCGCCGTCTTGGCAACGATTGAAAAAATGAAACAGCGGCTGCTGCCATTCTGGCGCTGCTGCGACCTCGTCGAAATCGTCCAAACACACCGTACCACTCGCCTCGAGCCCATGCAGCACGTCCTCTGGGGGATGCTCCGCTAGGGTAGTCAAATTTAAATACAACGCGCTCGCCTGACGTTGACAGGCGGCCTGCAACAGGTGTGACAATCCAGTGCCGGGCGCCCCCGAAAGATAGACATAGGACTGTTCCTGCTCGCGCAAACAGTGCGCCGCGAGGAACTGGGGGGTGCCGGTAGGCGCATAAAAATTGTCAAAGGTCGCCTGATCGTCCAGCGCAATTGCCAAGCTTAGCTGGCTCACTTGGCCGCCCAAGAGAGGTATAAAACCCCGCGATCAAACGCCTGAACAGGTCGAGCCGCGCGCAGATAACCACTGCGCAACAGCGCTTGGTACAACAATTCGATATCCCCTTCAACCTCGACAGACAATGCCAGCTTAGAGCCCTCGACGCTAATCATCTGAAGATTTTCAACCAGTTCGAGCTGCTCAACTTGGCGTTTGAGTGCTCGGTAGCCGGCATAGTCTGTAACGCCATCGACTTCGACCTGAAACTGATTGTGCCTAGCCTGCGGCACGTAGGCGTAGTAACCGGCGATACCGTCGACAATGTGGTCTAAACTCGAGGGCACAAAGTCCTCGATGTTAGCCGCGCGACCATCGCCAAGCTTGCGCTCGCCGGACGCCTGATACAACCAAGAACCGCGCACCTCTCCCGACGAGGTGGTGTAAAAACGCAACAATAGCCAAACATCGCTTTGATAGCGCTGCGACGCCGCGGCGATGGCACTGGCATCCATTTTCCAGGCCTCGTCCTCAGACAGAGCGATGCGATCTTCGAGATCAAAACCTGGGAAAACAAACGGAATACCTCGCTGTTGCAATTTTTCGGCAACCAGATCGGCGATCTTCGGCGTCGCCAGCGAATTAACGAATTGGCGCCGACCCGTTTGAGCGTCGTCGCCGATCATCCATATCAATACAAGTGGTCGATTGGATGGCAGCACCGGTAATTTTTGGGCGCGTACGAACTGGTCGAGAGCGGCCTTGGAAAAATTCACGTCAAGGCCAATATTGGCGTTATTAGACGGCATTGTACTTTCCGACAGCGCGGTATATCCGAGGGCAGCCACATAGTCGTCAACGTGGGTTAAGAGCTCATCGACCTTGGCCGTTCCTAGTATCTGGCTGTTGCCAGTCAGTTTAACCAACACCTGACGGAGCGCATCGCGCACGCCCGCCTGCTGCGCCATCGACGTCTGATTGGTGACCTGCACCTGTCCTCGATAGAGATCGTCTACCTGTTCCGCCAACAACGATGAACAGAAAACCGCGCAATACAGCACAAAACTGGCGACCAGCAGAGCTTTCAATGAATTATCTCCGTATTTATTT